>JAYTDE010000748.1:0-3287 GCA_043736195.1 Burkholderiales bacterium
GACATCAACCAGGTGCGCTTCGGCCGCACGGCGCGGCATGGTGTTGGCGTCAACCTTGAACAGGCGCTGACCGGCAACGTCGGCCTGTTCGGGCGCGCCATGTGGTCCGACGGCAAGACCGAGACCTATGCGTTCACCGAAATCGATACCTCGGCCTCGGTCGGTGCGCTGATCAAGGGGGGCGCCTGGGGCCGCGCCGCCGACAGCGTGGGCATAGCCTTCGCGCGCAATGGCTTGTCGACTGTGCGGCGCAACTATCTGGCGGCGGGCGGCCTGGGGTTTTTCATCGGCGATGGCCGCCTTAACTATCGGCCGGAGACGATTTTCGAGAGCTACTACAGCATCGGTGTGTCGAAGAATTTCTGGCTTTCGTTCGACTGGCAGCACATCCGAAACCCGGCGTACAACGCCGATCGTGGGCCGGTGAACGTGGGCACTGTGCGCCTGCACACCGAGTTTTGAGGGAATCCACCCCTATGCCGGCCCGCCCGGTCGCAGCGCGTGTCAAGTGCGGCCGAAGCGGACCACCAGCCAGCCGCCAATCAGGCCACCCAGATGGGCGAAGTGCGCGACACCGGCCTGCGTGCCGGTGACTCCGAGCGTCAACTCTACGATCGCGTAGAGCAGTACGAACAGCTTGGCGGGCAGCGCAATCGGCGGGATCAGCAGCATGATGCGGCTGTCGGGAAACGCCAGCGCATAGGCCAGCATCAGGCCGAATACTCCGGCCGAAGCGCCGACCACCGGCGCGCCGCCGGACCCGATCAGCATGGCGGCGCACATCTGCGCCGCCGCGCCGAAAAACACGCTTGCGACGTAGGCGAGCGCGACCCGGCGTGCGCCCCACACGCGCTCCAGCGCGCCGCCAAACATCCACAGGCCAAACATGTTGAACCCCAGGTGCATCACGCCGCCATGCAGAAACGCATAGCTCAGCAACTGCCAGGGCGCCCACAGCGACGATTCGGCCCAGGCGCTTCGGGCGGGCGGCCACAGGGCGAACCAGTTGACAATTTGGTTTCCCAGCGCCTGCTGAAGCAAGAAAACGAGGATATTGGCGGCGATCAGCGCGCCGGTGAATAAGGGCATGAGGGTTTGCCGAGGATTGCGTAGGCAGTCGAAAGGGCATGCGGAGACCGGCGATCCGCGCAACCGCCAGGCCGGCAAACATGGGTATGGATGGTCCCGTATTCAAGCCTGCCGCATCGCGATGAAGGTGATCGGCACGTTAAGCGGCGGCGCCAAGGCGATCATCGTCGTCAGCGCGTCGAGCTCGTCGAGCGCGTCGAGCGCGTACTTGCCCAAGCGCATCACTCATGTGTCGCCAGCGCCTTCGCTATTCTCCATTGCAGGCGCGGATTCATCGTGCCGTGCGAGCGCAATCGAGGCACAGGATGCTATCGCGGCGCTTTTCCGCGCGACACAAAGCGCACCGACAAGATCATCAGCAGCGTCGCACCGCAAAAAAGCGCGCCGGCGTAGAACGTCACGGCGGCGCCGAACCGATCCCAGAGAAACCCCGCAAGCACGCTTGCGACCAGCAGTGCCAGGCCACAGGCCAGATTGAAAAGGCCGTATGCGGTCCCTCTCAGGTTCGTCGGGGCGGTGTCGGCGATCATGGCAGCGAAGAGCCCCTGGGTCATCCCCATGTGCAGCCCCCAGAGGGCGACACCGCCAAGCGTCGCGATCCAATGCGTCCCCAGGGCGAGCACGATATCCGCGGCGAAAAGCACCACCAAGCCCCATGCCAGGAGACGGCTAGGACTTTGCTGGTCGGCCAACTTGCCGAACGGGTAAGCGGCGACCGCATAAACGAGATTCATCACCACCAGTACCAACGGCGCCAGAAACAGGGGTAGGCCGACCTGATGGGCGCGCAGCACCAGGAAGGCCTCGCTGAAACGGGCCAGCGAGAACCCCGCGCCCAGGAGCACCACCAACCAGAATGCGCCGCTCATGCTTCTTAAGTTGGCCGCGGTGATGGGATTGGATCGCTTCGCGCCTGCGCTCGCCGGCGGTTCCCGCACGCCGAAAACAAGCAGGGCGACCGCCAGGAAGCCGGGGATGGCCGCGACCCAGAAGATGGCCCGCATGTCGTTGGCCCACAGCAGCATCAGCCCGATGGCCAAGAGCGGGCCCGCGAACGCCCCGACCGTGTCGAGCGCTTGCCGCAAGCCGAACGAGGCGCCGCGCAGATGGGCGGGCGCGAGGTCGGCCACCATCGCGTCGCGCGGCGCGCCGCGGATGCCCTTGCCGATGCGGTCGGCGAAGCGCGCGGCAAGGACCGTGTCGACGCCTGCTGCGATGGCGAAGAACGGTTTGGACAGGGCGCCGATGGCGTAACCGGCCACGGCCAGCGCTTTGCGCTTGCCGAGGTAGTCGCTCAGGGCCCCGGAGAATACCTTGACCATAAGGGCCGTCGACTCGGCCACACCTTCGATGATGCCAACCGCCAAGGCGCTGGCACCGAGCGTTGTGACCATGAAAACCGGCAGCAGGCTGTGGACCAGTTCGGAGGAGATGTCCATCAGCAGGCTGACCAATCCCAGCATCCAGACACCCCTGGGAATTTGGCTCAGCGTGCCCGTCTGTGTGTTCATGCCTTTGCCTTCATTGCTCGCCATCTCTGGAATCCTTTTTTTGGAAAAACCGCGTGCCAGATGCGCCGGCACGGGCTCGCTACGACACGCTCTCAGGTTTTGTTTGCCTCAGTTGGCTAAACACGGCCATGCTGCGCCTGTACAGAGGGACGACGACATGGCGATGCTGATTTGTACCTTAGCTTCTCGGCTCGTGGATGCATCGATAGTTGCATGCGCATGCGTATTCATCGCGTTGTCGTCGCGCTCAACAGCGCGCGAATTCGCGGCAATGCCGCGCGCGCCGCGTCCTCACCGGCGGCGATCAGTTCGGCGCGATCCGCGAAGCCAAGCTGGCCATCGGTGCGCATCACCGGCGCGATCACGATGTCGGCGAATGGCCGCTCCAGTTCCTTCAGTCGGTAGGTCTGTATCAGGAAGGTTTGATACATCACGGCCAGCGGACTGGTGATCGCGTTGCCGGATGGCGGGTAGGCGACGTCGACCGCGATCACCAGCCGCGCGCCCATGGTGCGTGCGGTGGTGACCGGCAGCGGACTGACCAGGCCACCGTCGACATACAGGCGGCCGCTGATGCGTGCGGGTTCGAACACGCCAGGAATCGCCGCCGAGGCGCGCACCGCCTGACCCGCGTCGCCGCGGTTGAAAGCCACCAGATCGCCACTGCGCAGGTCGGTTGAGACCGCC
>JAYTDE010000749.1:0-4729 GCA_043736195.1 Burkholderiales bacterium
CCGGCCACCGCGATGAAACCCACCGCCGCCGACACCGAAACATGCAGCCCGGCCAGCGCCAGCCCGGCAAAGCCGCCGATGGCGGTGAATGGGATCATCATCAGCACCAGCACCGCGCGCTTGATCGACTTGAAGGCCCAGAACAGCATCGCGAACATCGAGAACAGGCTGATCGGGATGATCACCTGCAGGCGCTTCAAGGCGCGCTGCTGGTTTTCGAACTGGCCGCCCCAGGTGACGTAGTACCCCTGCGGCAGCCCGACTTCACGCGCCACGCGCGCCTGCGCCTCGGCCACGAAGGAACCCTGGTCGCGGTTGAACAGATTGGCCTTGATGGGAATCAGGCGGCCCCCGTTCTCACGGCCGATGCGCGAGGCACCCTGCCGCACATCGATGGTGGCGATATCGGCCAAGGCAACGCTGCCGGCCCCACCCGGCAGGGGCACCTGCAGATGGGCGATGTCGTCGACCGCGTCACGATAAGGCTGGGCCAAGCGCACGGTGACATCGAAACGGCGATCGCCCTCGTAGAACACCGATACCGCCGATCCGGCCAGCGCGGTCTGGATCACGTTGCCGGCATCGGCCACGCTCACGCCCAGGCGCGCGGCCTTCTGCCGGTCGAGCTTGATGTAAATCTCGGTCTGGCCGCTGATGCGGAATGAAGCCACGTCGGTGGCGCCGCGAATCGAATTGAGGATGCCGACAATCTGGTCGGCCTTGTCCTGCAGTATCTCGAAATCGGCGCCGTATACCTTGACCACGATCTCGCCGCGCGCGCCCGACAAGGCCTCCTCCACATTGTCCTGGATCACCTGCGAGAAATTGGTCGGCACGCCCGGCAGCTCGCGCACCTTGCGGCGCATGTCGGCCACCAGTTCAGCCTTGCCGGCGAAGCGCCATTGCTCACGCGGATTGAGTTCGGCGAGTACCTCTAAGTTGTTCGGCCCCTTGGGATCGGTGCCGTCGTCGGGCCGGCCGACCTGGGTCACCAGTTGCCTTACCTCCGGGTAAGCCAACAGGGTGGCACGTACCGAGCGCTCGATTTCCTTGGTTTGCGCAAGACTGGTCTGCGGCGGCATCGAGATGGTGAGCCAGATGTTGCCTTCGTCAAGCTTGGGCAGGAACTCGCTGCCCAGAAGCGGCACCAGCGCAAAGGTCAGTGCCAGGAGGCCGACCGAAGCGCCGACCACCAACGCACGCACCTGACTCAGGCGTACCAGTACCGCACGGTAAGCCGACTTCAGCCGCTCCATCCAGGCGATATGCCGCTCGGCCATGCTGTTGTTGCGCATGTTGTAGGCCAGAAGCGTCGGCACCAGGGTCAGGGTCAGGATGATCGCACCGAGCAAGGCGAATGAGAGCGTAAGCGCCACCGGCGAGAAAATCTTGCCCTCGACGCGCTGGAACGTGAAGATCGGCAGAAAGGCGATGATCAGGATGGCTTTCGAGAACAGGATCGGATGCCCCAACTCGACCGCGGTGTTGCGCAGGGTGGTCATGCGCCAGGCGATCGAGTCGTTGTGCGGATTGTCATCATCGCGCGCCGCGGCCAGTTTGACCATCAGCGCCTCGACCAGCACCACGGCGCTGTCGATGATGATGCCGAAATCGACCGCGCCCAGCGAGATCAGGTTGGCCGATACGCCCTTGGCGTCGATCAGGACGAAAGCGAACAGCAGGGCCAGCGGGATCACGGCCGCGACGATCAGGGCGGCGCGCCAGTTGCGCAGGAACACCAGCAGGATGGCGATCACCAGTGCCGCGCCGAGCGCCAGGTTTTCAGCCACCGTGGCCACGGTGTGGCTGATCAGATGGGTACGGTCGTAGACCGGCCGCATCCTGACGCCGGGCGGCAGCAGCTTCTTCACCTCTTCCACCCGCTCCTTGAGCGCGGCGATGATCTTGGCCGGGTTCTGGCCCTTGGTCATGATGACGATGCCCTGCACCACCGAATCATTCTCGTAACCGGGGTCCGACCCGTCAGCTTTGCCGGCATAGGCCACGATGCCCGAACGCACACGACCGCCAATGCGCACCTCGCCCAGATCGGCGGCGAGAATGGTCTTGCCGCCGCGCGCAGCCACCACGGTGCGGCCGATGTCGTCTAAGCTGCCGTACAGGCCGATGCCACGAATCACCAGTGCTTCCGCCCCCCTGGTCAGCAAGCCGCCGCCGTAGTTGGCGCTGTTGTTGGCCAGGGCATTGCTGACCTGATCAAGCGTGATCCCGTAGCGCTTGAGCGCATAGGGATCCACCCGCAACTGGTACTCCTTGACGGTGCCGCCGAAGCTGACCACATCCGCCACGCCCTGCACCATGCGCAGCCGCGGCTGGATCACCCAGTCCTGCAGAGCCCGCACCTCGTATTCCGGCATGCCCTTGGGCACCTCCAGCACATAGCGGTAGATTTCGCCCACCGCGGTGGCCAGCGGCCCGAGCGCGGGCTGCACGCCGGCCGGCAGGTTGATGTTCTGCAGGCGCTCCATCACCTGCTGGCGCGCGAAGTAATCGTTGGTGTCGTCGGCGAAAGTGAGTGTCACCACCGACAGGCCGGTGATCGACACCGAGCGCACCTGGGTCATGCGTGGCGTGCCGGCCATGCCGATCTCGATCGGCAGCGACACCGCGCGCTCGACTTCCTCCGGCGCCTGGCCGCGGAACTGGGTGACGATCTGCACCTGCACGTCCTGGACGTCGGGAAAGGCCTCGATCGGCAGGTTGCCCACCGCCCGCAAGCCGAAAAAGACCAATGCGACGCAAGCCACCAGCACGAACACGCGCTGGGTGATGGAAAACCGGATCAGTCGTTCAAGCATGCGTGGCTGCGTCTGGCTGTCTGATCAGGATCCGGAGGCCAACTCGGATTGCAGCAGCAAGGCGCCGCCGATCACCACCCGCTCGCCCTTGGCCACGCCGGAGCGAACATAGGCGTACTCGCGATCCTGCACCGACAGTTCAACCCGTCGCTTGACGAACACCCCGGCTTGGGTTTCCACGAACACGAAGCTGTACAGGCCTTCGGTCACCAGCGCGCTGTTGGGCAGGCGCACCGCCAACTGGCCTTCGTTGGTGAGCAGCGAAACGCGTGCATACATTTCGGGTTTGAGCAGGCCCTCCACGTTGGCCAGATCGCAGCGCACCTGCACCCGGCGCGTCTCCGCATTGACCACCTGGCCGATGCGGGTGACGCTGGCGCGGAAGGTTTCGCCCGGATAGGCGTCGACGCTCACAGCTACGGCCAGCCCGGGCTTTATGCGCGCCAGATATTTTTCCGGCAGGTCGATCAGCACCCACAGGCGTTTGAGGTTGGACACCACGAACAGCGGCTCGGCCATACCGGGCTGCACCTCCAGGGCCGGATTGGCGCGCCGTTCGGCGATGACCCCGGCCACCGGAGAACGCAAGCTCAGCCCGCGGCCGTCGACACTCCCGCCCGGCGCCAGGTTTTTCAGGCGTGCACGAGCGCGCTGGGTCTCGGCCTGCGCCTGCGCGAAATCGGCCGCTGCCACCTCGAAATCCTTGCGCGGCACCACCTCGGCATCCAGCAGCGTGCGCGCACGCTCCATGCCCAGCTTCTTGCGCGCCTCGTCGGCCTCCGCCTTGCGCATATCGGCCACGGCGGCCGCCAGATCCGGTGCATCGATGCTGACCAGCACATCGCCCGCCTTGACGGTGTCGCCGGCGGCCGCGCGCAGGCCGACAATGCGGCCCGCCACCGGTGAACTGATGCGTGCTGTGACATCCTCGTCATAGGCGATGCGCCCGTTGAGCGGCTCGGCTATCGGCAGGGCGGTCTCGACCGCTGCCTCCATGCGCACCGCGCTCAATTGCGGCGCGCCTTCGGCAAACTGCAGCTGATTCGGCACCCGCGCCGAAGCGGCAGCCTCCGGTGCCGCAACGCCGCTGCCGGCGCCACCGTCGCCGCGCGCCAGATAGCCGGCGGAGCCGGCCATGGCCGCCACCGCCAGCAAGCCTGCAAGCGTTCGAACGTTCATTTTTGTAGCTCCCCGCCTGAAACTGTGTCGTCGACTGTGCGCGCGAGCAAGGGCGCCGGCTCGGCGCTTGCCTGCCAGGCGGCCAAGGCTTTGGCGAAATCCGCGCGCGCACCCGCCGCCTCGGCCTGGATCGCCTTCAGGATGCGGCGCGCATCCAGCAGGTCCATCACGCCAATGGCGCCATTGCGAAAGGCGAATTCCGCGGCGTTGCTGCTTTGGATGGCGCTGGGCAACAACTCGGCCTCGAAGCGCGCGCGGCGCTCGCGCGCGGCATCGAGGTCGCCGCGCACCCGCAGCAACTCGGCGCGGGCGACACCGCGCACCTGCTGCAGGGCGTCGCGCGCCGCATACCAGTCGGCCTGGGCGCGCGCGATCTCGCCTTCGTTGGAGTGACGCAGGAACAGCGGTACCGAGAACCCCACGCCCACGCTGTTGCCCGAGCCGCCCGGATTGGCGTCGCTCGCAGGATAGTGCTCGAATTGCACGCTGACCGTCACATCGCGGGAGCGCAGCGAACGGGCCAGATCGCGCACCCGGTCGGCCGCCGCCACGCGCGTCGCCGCCGCGCGCACATCCGGACGGCGTTCGAGCAGTTCCTCGATCGCCGGCGCGTCGACCACGGCAGTCCCCGCCGGCCAGGGCGCTACAGCGCGGATCGCCGCGGCATCCGCCTCGGCGGCGATCAGGAGTGCCAGCGCCACCCGTGCGCGCGCCAGATCGGCGGCAACCGC
>JAYTDE010000750.1:0-3130 GCA_043736195.1 Burkholderiales bacterium
GAGTCGTGACAAAAATCCACCTGCAGTCGATCATTCGGACTACATGGATCCTCAAGCAAATGTCCTAGATGCCGCAATAGTCCGTTTGGATCACGCACCAGCGCCAAAAGGCCTGCGCTATTGATTTCGCGTCTCACACCAACGCGATCGATGCGATGCGCGGCACTTCCTGCAACCCTTCATGCGGCCGCCAGCCGGTCCACATGTGCCACCACACTCCGGCCCAAGGCCGCCAGGTCATAACCGCCTTCGAGCATCGACACCACCCGCCCCCGCGCATGGCGTTCGGCCACTTGCATCAGTGCGCCGGTCATCCAGGCATAGTCCGCCTCGACCAACGCCAGGCCGCCCAGCAAATCGTCGCGGTGTGCGTCGAACCCGGCCGAAATCAGGATCAGCTGCGGGCGAAAGCGCTCGAGTGCCGGCAGCCAGATTTGCTCCACCGCACGCCGCATCGCCGCGCCGTCACTGCCCTGGCGCAGCGGTATGTTGAACATGTTGGGCGCCGGATTGTCGCTGCCCGAATACGGGTAGAAGGGGTGCTGGAAGATGCCCGCCATCAGCACCCGGTCCTGCCACTCGCCCTGGCCGAACATGTCTTCAGTGCCGTTGCCGTGATGCACGTCGAAATCGACCACCGCGACCCGTTCGATTGCGTATCGCGCGAGCGCATAGGCGGCGGCCACGGCAATGTTGTTGAAGATGCAAAAGCCCATCGAGCGTTCGCGCGTGGCATGGTGGCCGCAAGGCCGTACCGCGCAAAACGCGTTGCGGGCGCGGCCCTCCATCACCAGATCGACCGCCAACAGGCCGGCGCCGGCGGCGCGCAGTGCCGCCTGCATGCTGTGCGGGTTCATAGCGGTATCGGGGTCGAGTTGCAGCAAGCCGGCAGACGGCGCCTGGGCGAACACCCGTTCGACATAGCGCGCGCTATGCACCCGCTTCAGATCGGCGGCGGTGGCCAGCGGCGCATCCAGGCTTTGCAGGCGCTCAAGCAAACCGGACTGGCGCATATGGTCGCCCACCGCGATCAGGCGATCGGGGCATTCCGGATGACCGCCCCCCATGTCGTGGCGCAGGCAGTCGGCGTGGCTGATGTAGGCGGTGGTCATGCTTGTCGAGTGGTCAGACGGGCTTGTTATCATCGGGGTTTTGCGGCGTCGACGCAAGCGCGCCGGGGCACAGGCTTGGTTGTTTCGACCCGCCTTGCCGGAAACGCCCCGCGCCGGACCACCGCTTTCCGACTTTGGCACCTGCCTGCGCCCTGACTCTCGCCCGTCGCCCCCCCGACCCATGCCCCTGCCCACCGATTCCCGCCTGCAACCCTTGATCACGCAGCTCAACCGGATCATCCTGGGCAAGGACCGCCAGTTGCACCTGGCGCTGGCCTGCATGCTGGCGCGCGGCCATTTGCTGATCGAGGACGTGCCGGGCGTCGGCAAAACCACGCTGGCGCATGCACTGGCGCGCTCGCTCGGACTCAAGTTCCAGCGCATCCAGTTCACCAGCGACCTGTTGCCCGCCGATGTGCTGGGCGCCTCGATATACGAGCGCGAATCGGGCACATTCAAGTTCCACCCGGGCCCGATCTTCGCGCAGTTCGTGCTGGCCGACGAGGTCAACCGGGCCTCGCCCAAAACCCAAAGCGCACTGCTGGAGGCAATGGAAGAGCAGCAGGTCACCCTCGACGCGGCGTCGCACCGGCTGCCGCAGCCGTTTTTCGTGATCGCCACGCAAAACCCGTCGTACCAGGTGGGTACCTTCGCCCTGCCCGAATCGCAACTGGACCGCTTCCTGATGCGTATCGAGCTGGGCTATCCGGACCACCTGGCCGAGCGCGAACTCCTGACCGGGCAGGACCGGCGCGCCATCGCCGCGCGCGCCACCGCCGGCATGACGGTGCCCCAGTTCCAGTCGCTGCAGGATCAGGCTGCACTCCTGCACGTGGCGCCGGCACTGATCGATTACCTGCAGGCCTTGATCGAAGCCTCGCGCACGGCGCCGCAATTCGTGGCGGGTTTGAGTCCGCGTGCCGGCCTGGGCCTGATGTCGGCGGCGCGCGCCTGGGCCTTCGTGGCGGGGCGCGATGCGGTGCTGCCTGAAGACGTGCAGGCGATCCTGCCGGCGGTAGCCGGACATCGATTGAAACCAGTGCAGGCAGTGGGGCGCGCGGGCGCTGCGGCGGCGCTGGACCAATGGATGAAGTCGGTCCCTTTGCCATGAGCCCTGCAACCGTGCGCCTGGCGGGCCAAACATGGCCGCGCTAGCCGCCCAGCGCCGCCAACGCTTCGCGCGCCTGTCCAAATGGGTGTTTCAGCCGCGCGGGCCGGAAAGCGGCGAGATTGTGCTGAACCAGCGACGGGTATTCATTTTCCCGACCCGCTATGGTTTCTTTTTTGCGTTCTCGCTGCTGGCGTTTCTTGCCGCCTCGATCAACTACGACCTGGCCCTGGGCTTTGTGCTGACCTTTTTCCTGGCTGCAGCCGGTCTGGTGGCGATGCTGCACACCTTTCGCAATCAGGTGCATCTGGTGATGCGCCCGCTGCGCGCCGAGGCGGTGTTTGCCGGCGATCCGGCGGTGTTTGAAGTGCTGCTCGACAATCGTCGTGACGACGAGCGCGCCGCCGTCTGGCTCAAGACCGCGCATGCAGCCACCGTATTGGACCTGCCGGCGCGGTCCGCCCTGGCCTGCGCGACCGCGCTGCCGACAGCGGTGCGCGGCTGGCTTGATGCACCGCGCATCACCCTGGAGACGCGTTACCCGCTGGGCCTGTTTCGCGCCTGGAGTTACTGGCAGCCGGCACTGCGCTGCCTGGTCTACCCGGCGCCGGCCGGCGGCGATGCGTTGTGGCCCACGGCCGCCGAAGGCAGCGGTGAAGGCGTGCCGCGCGGCACCGGCACCGACGATTTCGG
Source organism: Burkholderiales bacterium (assembly GCA_043736195.1). GTDB lineage: Bacteria > Pseudomonadota > Gammaproteobacteria > Burkholderiales > JAEUOS01 > JAEUOS01. The sequence goes on from JAYTDE010000750.1 coordinate 2,914, forward strand.
CGGCCTGCGCCAATACCTCAATACCGACAGCCCGCGCCATATCGCCTGGAAGGCGGCAGCAGCGGCACTGGAAACCGGCGCGGCGCTGCAGACCAAGCATTTTCTGGGCACAGCGGCAGCCGAAGTGGTGTTCGACTTCGATTTGTTGCCCGATCATCAGCGCCTGGAAGCGCGTCTGTCGCAACTCACGCGCTGGGTGCTGGATGCGGATGCGCAG
>JAYTDE010000751.1:0-3424 GCA_043736195.1 Burkholderiales bacterium
CTGACGGCCTTGCGCGCCCATGGTCGGCCGCTGTGGGTGACGCCGGACAACTTCCGGCCGTTCTGGGCGGTCGGCCGCCATGCGCAGGTTGTCGCGGCATCCAGCGACAACGCGCTCTTCATCAGCAGCAGGCGTCTGAACCTGATGAGCCGCCTGCAGGAAGCGGCGGCGTTCAAGGGTGCGGAGCGCTACGGCCAGGTGCTGCGCACCCTGGTCCACATGGACGAGCCGGACCACAAGAAGTACCGCGCCGTGGCGCAATACTGGTTTACCGCCGCCGCGGTCAAGCGCCAGCAGGGCATTCTGGAGGAGTTGGCGCGCGAGTTCGCCGCCCGGTTCGACATGGCGCCTGGTGGCGAGATCGACTTCGCGGCAGAAATTGCCACGCTGTTTCCGCTGCGCGTGATCATGGCCATCCTGGGCATTCCGCTTGAAGATTTGCCGCTGATGCACCGCTTGACCAAGACCCTGTCGGCGCCCAACGACCCGGATTTCAGTGCCAATACCGATCGCGGCGATTCGATGTTCGACTCTATCCCCGAGTTCACCGAGTACTTTTTGAAGGTGATCGAAGACCGGCGCCGCCATCCGCGCGACGACCTGGCCAGCGTGATCGCCAATGGCAGCATCGACGGCGGGCCGCTGGGTGAACTAGAGGCCGTGTCCTACTTCATCACCATGGCGGTGGCCGGCCATGACACCACCGCGGCGGCCATGGCAGGCGGTTGCAAGGCGCTGGCAGAGCGGCCCGATCAGTGGGCGCGGCTGAAACAGCATCCGGCAATGCAGAGGAGTGCTGCCGACGAAATGATCCGCTGGGTCACACCAATCAAGCACTTCATGCGCACCGCGACGCGCGATTGCGAACTCGGCGGCCAGGCGATGCGCGCAGGTGACGGCCTGGCGCTGTATTACCTGGCGGCCAATTTCGACGATGCCGTGTTCGGGGCGCCGCACGAGTTCCACATCGATCGCAATCCCAACAAGCAGATCGCCTTCGGCTTCGGCCCGCATGTATGCCTGGGCATGGCGCTGTCGCGCCTCGAACTCACGGTATGGTTCGGCGAGATGCTGCGGCGGCTGGAATCGATCGAAATGGCCGGCCCGGTGCGTCTGCTGGAATCCAATTTTCTCGGCGGCTACAAGTCGGTGCCGATCCGCTACATGCTGGCTTCGAACGCGCATCCGTAAGGTCTACGGCTTTGCCGCATCGGGGCTATCACCGTCAAGCGCTTCCTTCCAGTACACCTGCGCGTTGCCAAGGTGCCGATCCATCAATGCACTGGCGGTCTTGATGTCGCGCTTCTCGAGTGCCGCCACGATTTTTCGATGCCCGCGATCCGATGCGGCGCCGCGTGCCGGATCGGCGAAGTAGCGGCGCCGTCGCGGCAAAGTCAGGCAGTAAAACGCATTGAGCATGCGCGCCAGCACGCTATTGTGGCTGGCGTTGGCCAGCGCCAGATGAAACGCCTGATCAAAATCGGCGATATTGCCGCCCGCGGCCAGCAGCACGCGGGTGTCGCGCAGGATTGCCTTTAGCGCGGCCAGGTCGGCGTCGGTGCGGCGCGCGCAGGCCAGGGCGATCGCCTGACGCTCAAGTGGCGCGCGCACCTCGATGCTCTCGCGCACCTCGGTCGCGGTGGGGTCGCTGCCCAATTCGGCCAGCAGCACGATGGCCTCGAAACTGGACTCCGCTGCCGAGCGGCGCAGGAATACGCCGGAGTTTGGCCTGGCCTCGACCACTCGCAGCGATTCCAGCGTCGCCAGCGCTTCACGCAGTGCATTGCGCGAAACGCCGAGTTTTTCGGCCAGCAGCCGCTCGGCCGGCAGGCGGTCGCCCGCGGCGAAATGGTTGTCGCGGGCGAAATCGACTACCCGCTTGATCAGGGCACGGGTGCTCGGGATGGGTTCGCGGGCGGCGATTGCGGTTGACATGCTGTGAGAATGTTCCCTAGAATTGGCCTTGCCAAATTGGTACTACCAAATTGGTACTACCAATACGTGCAGCACGCATTGTGGGGTTTTCGCGATGAATCAGCAAGCCGGCTTCGATCCCGTCAGCTGGGCGGTGGTGGATGACAAGGCGCGGGGCGTGTTCCGCGTGCACCGCCGCGCCTTTGTCGACCAGCAGATTTTCGAGCTCGAGCGCGAACGCATCTTCAGCCGCTGCTGGCTTTACGCCGGCCATGTGTCCGAGGTGGCGGAGCCGGGCCAGTTCGTTTCCCGCCCGGTGGCGGGGCGGCCGCTCCTGATCAACCGCGATCGCGACGGCCGGCTGCATGTGTTTTTCAACAGTTGCACCCACCGCGGCGCCATGGTGTGCCGCGAGAACAAGGGCCGCGCGCGCAATTTTTCCTGCCCGTATCACGGCTGGACCTTCGCCGACGACGGCCGCCTGGTGCACCAGCCGATTCCCGAGTCGTACGCGCCCGCTTGCAACGTCGCCGGTGAGCTCAATCTGCGCGCAGTGCCGCGTTTCGACGAATTCTGCGGGTTCATCTTTGTCAACTTCGACGCGCACGCGATCGACCTGGCCCTCTACCTGGCCGACGCCGGCGACTACCTGCGCATGGCCTCCGAGCATGGCGCGGCCGGCGCAGGCATGGAGATTCTCGGCGGCACCCAGACCTACTGCGCGAAGGCGAACTGGAAGCTGCTGCAGGAAAACAGCGCCGATGGCTACCATGCCGACACCACCCATGCGACCTACATGGATTACATCAAGGCGCGCGAGGGTGCGGTGCTCAACATGTATGCGGCCAAGGGATTCGGCCGGGTCAGGAACCTGGGGCGCGGCCACGCGGTGTCCGAGTCGATCTGGGGCACGCCCTGGGGCCGGCCCTGCGCGCGCGCCATGCCTTCGTGGGGCGACGACATCAAGGCCGAGCTCGACGCGGTGTTCGAGCGCATGGCCGGGCGCATCGGGCGCGAGCGCGCCGACTTCATCTGCCACGGCGACCGCAACCTGCTGATCTTTCCCAACCTGGTGGTCAACGACGTGACCTCTTTGACGGTGCGCACCTTTTATCCGACCGCACCGGACTACTTCGAGATCACCGCCTGGGCCCTGGCGCCGAAAGCGGAGAGCCAGCGCCTGCGCGACCTGCGGATCAGGAACTATCTGGAATTCCTCGGGCCGGGCGGCTTCGCCACGCCCGACGATCAGGAAATGCTGGAACTGTGCCAGCGCGGCTATCAGGCGCATGCCGGGGTCGAGTGGAACGACTTGTCGCGCGGCATGCTGACCGAGGACGGCGAGAGCCCGGCCAAGCAGGACGAGTTGCAGATGCGCACCTTCTGGCGGCGCTGGCGCGACCTGCTCGCCGGGGCGGAGGTTTGACATGAGTAACGCCGGGCTTGCGGGAACGCGGGCGCGCAGCGTTTCGCGCGCGGAGGTCGAGGATTTCCTGTTTCATGAAGCCGA
>JAYTDE010000752.1:0-2697 GCA_043736195.1 Burkholderiales bacterium
ACCACCTTGGCGCGCAAAACGAACATGCGCAGACGCTTGACCAGCCCGGGCACCAGGGCACGGTCACAGGCAAGATAAATGCGGTCCGGGGGCGCGCCCCACGCCAGAAAGCCGGCCAGCATGCGGCCTTTGGGTGAGCAATACGCGGTCCATTGCGCTCGATCCGGCGCCAGATTCAGCAAATCATTGCTCAACTGGTTGTGCAGAAATAATCGGGCGTCGGTGCCTGACACCTCGATCAATCCGAATGAGGTGAGTTGGGACCGCAGAACCGGGGAATTCTGGAGATTGGCGCTATTGCTCATATTCAAAGTCCGTTGACCCAACTATTATACGGGCTGACTTTTTCAAGATGGCATCATGTTGCGGTTATTCAAGGCGCTGATTTTTCTCGGGATTTTGAGTGTTTTGAGTGCCGGGGCAGGGCTCTGGTGGTATGCCGAGCGGCCCATCCGGCTTGGCAGCGCCAGCGTCGATTTCACCATTCCACCCGGAAGTTCCATGCGCACCGCCGCGCGCCTGGCGGCCGGGAGCATGCCTGTTTACCCGGATGCACTGGTCCTGCTGGCGCGAATCAGCGGGCGCGACACTCGTATCAAGGCGGGCAGTTACGAGATCGAAACTGGTACCACGCCGCTTGACTTGATCGAGAAGCTCACGCGCGGGGACGTGACGATGCAGGAACTGACCATCCCGGAGGGCTGGACTTTTCGGCAGTTCCGCGCCGCGCTCGATGCCCATCCTGGCGTGAGTCAAAGCACGCAGGGCTTAAGCGATTCGACAGTGTTCGAAGCGGTTCAGCGCGCGGAACCCGGCGGTCTCGGACACCACCCGGAGGGTTTGTTTTTCCCGGATACCTATCTGTTTGCCAAAGGGGCGGCCGACTTCACTGTCCTGCGGCGTGCCTATCGAGCGATGCAGCGTCGCCTGGCTTCCGAATGGCAACGCCGGACGCCCGGCGTGCCTTATGCAAGCGCGTACGAGGCCTTGATCATGGCCTCGATCGTGGAAAAAGAAACGGGGCAGGCGCGCGAGCGGCCGTTGATCGCAGGAGTGTTCGTCAACCGCCTGCAACGCGGCATGCTGCTGCAGACCGACCCTTCTGTGATCTATGGACTCGGTACAAGTTTCGACGGCAATCTGCGCAAGCGCGACCTGCAGACCGACGGGCCGTACAACTCGTACACGCGCGCCGGACTGCCGCCCACGCCTATCGCGCTTCCTGGACTGGCAGCGCTGCAGGCCGCCCTCAATCCGGCGCGAACCGATGCGATTTACTTCGTGGCGCGCGGCGATGGCAGCCATGAATTTTCGGCCAGCCTGGAAGCGCATAATCGCGCCGTGAACAAATTTCAAAGACGCGGCGGCCAGGTTGGCAAGTAGATGATATTAATACGAAAACTCTTGCGGTTTTTTGGGTTCGACACGCGATCATGAGTCGCGGCAAATTCGTGAGCTTCGAAGGCCTTGACGGGGCCGGCAAGTCGAGCCATGTTGCGACCACAGCCGAGCGTTTGCGCAGGCGTGGCCTCGACGTGCTGATGACACGCGAACCAGGAGGTACGCCGCTGGGCGAACGCCTGCGTGAACTGTTGCTGGCCGAAACGATGCATCTGGAAACCGAGACGCTCCTGATGTTCGCGGCCCGGCGCGAACATGTCGCGCAGTTGATCGAACCGGCGCTTGAGCGCGGTAGCTGGGTGGTATGCGATCGTTTCACCGATGCCACGCGCGCTTATCAGGGCGGGGGGCGGGGCGTTGACCGCGAGAAGATCGAGATACTGGCGCGCTGGGTTCATCCGCACACCAACCCGGACCTGACCTTGCTGTTCGACATTTCGCATGAAGCCGCCAGGCTGCGTATCAGTAGCGCGCGCCCGCTCGACAGGTTCGAGCGCGAAAACGCCGAATTTCATGGCCGGGTGCGAGCTCGCTATCGAGCGCTAGCGGCAGCGGAGCCCGGACGATTTCGCCTGATCGATGCCACACAACCGGCATCCAATATTGATAAGATCGTTGAAGAAATCATCTTAAATATATGAAAAAATTGCAATATAATTGGCTGGATACTGGTTGGAGCCAGCTTCAGGCAATGCGCTCGCGCTTGCCGCACGCCCTTCTGATGTCAGGCCCGGCCGGCATTGGCAAACGGCTTTTGGCCGAGTATTTTGCCCAGAGCCTGTTATGTGAAAAGCTGGTGCCAAGCGGCGAACCCTGTGGCGAATGCGGCGCCTGCCGTTGGTTTGCCGATGGCAACCATCCCGACTACCGTGCGGTGTTGCCCGAAATCCTGCAACCGGAGTCCAGCCAGGTGGCAGATGCCATGGCGGACGCGAGCAGCGAGGCGGGCGGCGCAAAGTCCAAGGCGGCGCCATCGAAAGTCATCAAGATCGGGCAAATCCGCGCCCTCGACGGTTTTTTCAACGTCGGCACCCATCGCGCTGGTCACCGCGTGGTGGTGGTCTATCCAGCCGACGTACTCAACGTCGACGCCGGAAGCGCGCTGTTGAAGACACTCGAAGAACCGCCTGCGGATACGCTTTTCCTGCTGGTGACCAGTCGCATCAGCGAGGTTTTGCCGACCATTCGCAGTCGCTGCGCGAAACTTCCTCTGAGCCGTCCGGCGCCTGCACGCACCCTGGCCTGGCTTGCCAGCGAAGGGGTACGCGATCCTGAAAGCGCGCTGGCGGAGGCCGG
>JAYTDE010000753.1:0-3947 GCA_043736195.1 Burkholderiales bacterium
TCGCCGTATTCGGCGTTGGGGCCGCTCATCGGCAGGTTGGCGCCGAACTTGATGTCCTGGGCCACGGCCGGTAGCGCAGTGATCAGAACGGCGGCCGCAAGTGCGCCCGGCAGGTGTTTGAATTTCATTTGCTTGCCTCCTTTGGTTGAACGTGCACGGGTCTGGTCAAGCCCGTGTTCTGACGGCGACGGCAGTACTGCGCGGCCCAAACGCCCGGAGCCTTCATTGCTTGCATCGCCCGGGCAGTATAGCAACGCAGCAATGCGCGCCCCGGCGGCGGGGTCGGCGCCGCGTCGCGGCCAGGGTTCGCGCATAATCAGATTCCTCAGTGTGCCGCGCCCCGTTGGCGGCGATTACGAAAGGACTGCCATGCCCAACCCCGTCATGCCGCGCGTGCCGCGAGCGGAAATGAACCCGCGTCTGCAGCAGGACTACGACACCGCGCTCGAATTGCGCGACGACGCCACCCTGATCGAAATCGGCGCCCATGCGCCGGAACTGATGGAGTGGTATCGCGAGGGCTTTTACGCCCGAGTGTTCTACGGCGGGCGGGTTGCCGTGCGCATCAAGGAGTTGCTGCGCTATCGCCTGTCGATGACCCACGGCTGCGCCTATTGCAACCGCGGCAACAGCGACGCGGCGCGCAAGTCCGGTGTCAGCGATGCACAACTCGCGCACATCATGGACGAAAACCACGCCGTGTTCGACGCCTGTGACCGCGCCGTGCTGCAACTGGCGGACCAGGTCGCCATGACCAACCAGCACGGCCATCTGGATGCGGTGCTGTATGCGGAATTGCGCGCCCATTTCGACGACGCGCAGATTTTCGAGCTCGGCATGACCGCCGGTTTCCTCACCGGCATGGCCAAGTTCATCTTCGTCTATGACTTGGTCGAGAAAGAGGCGAACTGCCCGTTCCGGCCGCGCGCGCTGGCGGCCTGAGAGGGCACGGCGCCTCAGAGCCGGCGTCGCCGGAAGTTCGCTGACGTTTGCCATTTGGGCCGACCTTGCGCGTGACCGCTGGCGTCACCTGTCACAAGTACCAGTAGACCCCGACGATGCCTGGCACGACAATGCATTTTTGCCACTTCGTCGATCGTGCGCCGCCGGCATGGTGCTTGCCACGACAGCGTTGATGACGGTGTAACCCGGGCACACGATGACAAACGCGGCGCGCAACAGGATTCTGCTGATCGAGGACGACCGCGAGACCGCCGGCCTGTTGGCTGAGGAATTGCGCGACGACGGCTACCAGGTGGTGCTGGCCCACGACGGCGGCGCCGGCTTTGCGGCAATCCTCAAGCACACCCCGGATCTGGTGCTGTGCGATGTCAGCATGCCGGTGCTGTCCGGGTTCGAGGTGCTGGAGCGTCTGACGGCGATCGCACCGCGCTTTTCGCGCATGCCATTCGTTTTTCTCACCGCGCTGGTCGATCGCGAGCACCAGTTGCGCGGCCGCCAACTGGGTGCCGACGATTACGTCACCAAGCCGATCGATTTCGAGATTCTGCTGACCATCATCCGCGCCCGTCTGGCGGGGGTGGCACGCATGGAAATCTGGCCGCAGAGCGTGGCTCTCAGCGATCGCGAGGTCGAGGCACTGACCTGGTCGGCGCGCGGCAAGACCTCGGCCGAGATCGCGATCATCCTCGGGCTGGCCAAGCGCACGGTGGACTTTCATGTCGAAAGCGCCAGGCACAAGTTAGGCGTGGCCACACGCATCGAGGCCGCGGTCAAGGCGGCGGCGGGCGGCATCATTGAGCCATAAGCCTTGGGTCGGCAAGCGCGGGCAAAACGATCGCTGCGGCAATCTCACATGATCAACCCGCATTCCATCCGCGCGCGCCTGTCGCTGGTGTTCGCACTATTCCTGTTGCTGGTCATCGGGGTGGGCCTTTTCAGCATCAACCGCCTGAGCACCTTCAACCAGGTATCGGCGGAAATCCGCGGCCACTGGCTGCGCGCCGCGCCCATGCTGGGCGAACTCAACAATCTGATCTCGGACTTCCGGGCCGCCGAGGCCGGCAGCCTGATCGCGCTGGAAGCCGGCGATGTGGGCGACTTGAAGCGCGAACTGGCGGGCCTTGAACAGGCCCTGCGCAAAACCCGTGCCGCCTATGAACAGGCATATCAGGATGCGGCGGAGAAAACCCTGTATGCGCGTTTCACTGTGCAATGGGATGCCTACCGGCAGGCAGCCGACCGGGTGATCGGACTGGCGGCCGAGGGCCGGCGGCGCGAAGGTGTCGAGCTTTATCGCAATGTTTCGCACGAGGCCTTCAACCTGGCCAGCAATACCCTGGCCGGCCTGATCGATCACAACGTGCTCGGCGCACGCATGGCCACCGAGCGCGAGGCCGATGTGTATCGCACCTCGCGCTCGCTGATCTTAGGCGCGATTCTGCTGGCGGCTTTTTGCCTGGTGGCGGCGGTCATCTTCATCACGCTCTCGATCTCCGATCCGTTACTCGACCTGGCGCGGCGCATGCATCGTCTGGCTGGCGACGAGACGCGCATCGAGATCGAAGGGGCGGGCCGGCGCGACGAGATCGGTGAAATGGCGCGCGCGGTGCTGGTGTTCCGCGACAACGCGGTCAAGCTGGTGTTGAGTCAGGAGGCTCTGAGCGCGCAGGCGGAAACGCTGCGCGAGGCACTTGCCGCCGAACGCCGCCTGACCACCCAGCAGCAGAATTTCGTGTCGATGACCTCGCACGAGTTCCGCACCCCACTGACCATCATCGACAGTCACGCGCAGCGCCTGATCCGCATGAAGGAGCGGCTGGCGCCGGAGCAGTTGGCCGAGCGTGCGCGCGGTATCCGTGGCGCGGTGACGCGCATGACCAGCCTGATCGACAGCCTGCTCAATACCTCACGCGTTTTCGACGGCGATGTGCGTCTGCAGCGCGAAGAGGTCGATTTGATCGGTCTCGGGCGCCAGGCCTGCCAGATGCATCGCGAGGTGGTGCCGACCGCGCTGCTGCGCGAGGACTATCGCGCACCGACGCTACGCATCACCGGCGATCCGCGTCTCTTGTTCCAGGCGATCAGCAACCTCGTTTCCAACGCCATCAAGTATTCGCCGCCCGGCAATCCGATCGACGTCGGCATCGCGGACAGCGGCGAGCAGGTGCTTATCGTCGTCAGCGATGTGGGCATCGGCATTCCCGACAAGGATCGGGCCCACTTGTTCGAGCGCTACTTTCGCGGCAGTAACGTGAGTGACATCGCCGGCACCGGTGTAGGCCTGTACCTGGTCGACATGGTGGCCAGGCTGCATGGCGGCCATGCCGCCGTCGAATGTCCCGAGTCTGGCGGCAGCCGCTTCACGCTGGTGTTGCCGAAGGCCGGCCAGGTGCCCGCCGCACAGGAGGAGCAGTCATGAAGCGCAGGCTTGCCGGCCTGGCGATGGTTGCTGTGTTCATGAGCGGCCAGGTGGCGGCGCAGGCGCCGGCGGACCTGGCAAACCTGTCCTTGCCGATGGCTGAGAAACTGCTGCTGTCGAACAATCGCGACATCGCCCTGGCACGCAGCGCGCTTGAGCAGGCGCGTGCGGATGTGATCACCGCCGGGCAGAAGCCGAATCCGCAACTCGGCCTCCTGACCCAGAACATCAACCGCAGTCGCGGCATTGGCAGCGGCAGCCTGCGCGACAAGACCGTCGATTCGATCGTCGCCCTGTCGCAAACCTTCGAACGCGGCGACAAGGCCGGACTGCGGGTGGCGACTGCCAGCTTGCTGACCGTCGCCGCCGGCGCCGACCTGATCGACGTGGCACGGGTACAGTTGCGGTCCATGCGCCAGGCCTATTTCGACCTGTTGGCGGCACAGGAGAGGCTGGTCACGGTCGGGGAAACAGTGCACTTGTCCGCCCGCACCCTGGCCGCGGCGAACCAGCGGCTGCGCGCCGGCGATTTGTCGGGTGCCGACGTGGCGCGCATCGGCGTGGA
>JAYTDE010000754.1:0-2730 GCA_043736195.1 Burkholderiales bacterium
TTGTCTCCGTTTTGAAGTTCAGGCTTTGCCTTTGCCATGCGAGGTCGGCAGCCGGGCCAGTTCACGCACCCGTTCCGGGTTGGGTGCGAAGCCCAGGCCCGGCGTCTCAGGCAGAGTGAGCCAGCCCTGGTCCGGCGCGGGCAGACCGTCGAAAATTTTCTGCAGCGCCAGCACCGCCACATAGTGGTACTCGACCAGCCCGCCGTTGGCGACACCGGCATGCAGATGCATGTTGTGGAACGGCCAGGCGCCGCCGTTGTCGATCGGCACGTTGAAGGCCTGCGCCATGCCGGCGATCTTCAGCACCTGCGAATAGCCGCCCGAGATCGTCACGTTGGGCTGCAGCACGTCCACCGCGTGATGCGTCAGCAGATCGCGAAAGCGGAATGCCAGGCCCTCGTTCTGCCCGGCCGCCAGCGGGATACTGGTACGCCGGCGCAGCTCCGCCATGCCCGGCACATCGTTCTGCGTCAGCGGTTCCTCGAAAAAAGTGATGTCGTAGGGCTCGATATCGCGCGCAAGCCGGGTCGCATGAAACAGGTCGAGCCCGCAATTGGCGTCCACATACAGTTTGACCCCGGGGCCGACCGCTTCACGCACCGCGGCGACGCGCCGCGCGTCTTCGGCGATCACATCATCGAGCGGGCGCGGCTCGTCGCGCCGCGCCAGCGCATGCTGCCCGACAGTCATCTTGAGACGCTTGAAGCCGCGCTTGACCCACAACTGCGCCGCCGCCGCCAGTTGCTCACGATCAAAAAAGCCGAAACCAAAGGTGGCGTAGAGCGGCACCTGGGCACGCGCCCCTCCCAGCAGGCGCCACAAGGGCAGGCCCAGGGCACGCGCCTTGAGGTCCCACAGCGCCACATCGAGCGCGGCGATGGCGTGGCTGGCATAGCCGGTCTGGCCGCGCGGTGACAATAACCAGTACAGCTTGTCCCACAATTGTTCGGTGGCCAGAGGATCGCAGCCGATCAAGGCGGGCCCCGCCACCTCACGTATGGCTGTGGCGATCACTTCTTCCTCGGTGATCGCCGTCATGCCGTGACCGATAAGGCCGGTATCGGTTTCGATCTCCGTCAGGCATAGCGAGAGCGTGGTCTCCTTGTTGAGGCCCACGATATCCACCGTGACCGGTACATTGAGCGGTGTGGCCGTGACGCGAACGATTTTCAACTGCACTCCCTGGAAAGAAGCAAACCCTGCCCGATTCGCACCTGCAGCGGGCAGGCGCAATCCGGGTCGACTGCCGGCGCGACCCGGCCGGTCCGAACCGTGCCGCTCAGTCGAGCGCGGCGATGACCTCGACCTCGATGAGCATGTCGGGGTGGACCAGCGAGGTCACGCCGACCATGGTCGATGCCGGGTACGGACCTTCGCCGAAATTGCGATTGCGCACGCCGCGTACCGCAGCCGCTTTCTCGGGCGTCAGGTCAACCACGTAGGTCACCATCTTGAAGACACTGGAGAACTTGGCACCGGCAGCGCCCAGCGCCGCACCCAGGTTGCCATAGACCTGCTCGGCCTGTGCCGCCAGATCGCCTTGGCCCACGATCTGGCCCTGCGCGTTCAAGGCCACCTGACCCGAAACATGCACCTGGCGGCCGGCCGGCACGATGGTCACATGGGAATAGCCGGTGGGTTTGGACAAGGCCGGCGGGTTGATGGCTTGTACGGTCATGAGCATTCTCTCGGGTGGTTTGGGAACACGCATATTAGCGCCGTGCGAACATCGGCGGCACGCTACGTCGCGGCAACCCGGCGCGGCGAGCGCGTGCCATGGTCAATTGGTAGACTTCGCTTTCCCCAGCTTCGAGCCAAGACCGTGACCACCCAGCATGCCGCGGCAACCCCCGACTACGCGCACCCCTATGCGGGCTTGAGGGTGCTCGACCTGTCCCAGGGCATCGCAGGCCCCTATTGCGGCATGCTGCTGGCCCAGTACGGGGCGGACGTCACCAAGGTCGAGCCCTTCACCGGCGACTGGGGGCGCGTGCTGGGCAAGCGGGTCGGTTCGCACAGCGCAATCGACCTGACGGCCAATCGCGGCAAGCGCTCGATCGCGCTCGACTTGAAGCTGGCCGCAGGCCGCGGCTTGCTTTCGCGCATGGCGGCCTGCTGCGACGTGCTGATCGAAAATTTCCGCCCCGGCGTGATGGAGCGCCTGGGTGCCGGCTATGCAGCGGTGCAGAGCGCCAATCCGAAAGTACTGTACCTCTCGATCAGCGGCTTCGGCCAGACCGGCCCGGCACGCGATCTGCCGGCATCCGACACCGTGGCGCAGGCCTTCTCGGGAATGATGATGGCCAACCGCGATGCCGCGGGAACACCGCGGCCAACCGGCTTTTTGTCGGCCGACTACACCACCGCGCTGTATGCATTCCAGGCGCTGGCGGCCGCCTTGGCGGCACGGCCGTTCGAGGCCTGCGGGCGCCACATCGACGTCTCGCTGATGCACGCCACCGGCGCCTTCATGGCGATGAAGCTGATCGAGGCGCGTCTCGAAGGTGGCCCGCCGCCCAAGCTCAATGCGCCGGCCGGCAGTTATCGCAGCGCCGATGGCTGGATCGCCATCACCCTGACCAAGGAGTCGCATTTTCCGGCGATCTGCAATGCGCTCGGCCTGCCGGCGCTGGCCAGCGACCCGCGCTTCACCGATTTCGCGCGGCGCTCGGCCAATCTCGCGGCGCTGCTGCCGCTGCTGCAGGAAGCGCTGCTTGCGCGCAGCACCGC
>JAYTDE010000755.1:0-10684 GCA_043736195.1 Burkholderiales bacterium
ACATCAAATAGGCAGGCGTTGACGCTGCTCGTCGAGCCTGCGGGTAGGTGGCTTGAGCCGCCGGGCAACCGGCGGCCTAGAGGAATGGCCGTCATAGGGTGACTGGCGTCGCAAGACGGCGGGTACCCCGTAACAGAACCCCGCTTACAGGCTTGTCTTCCAGGAATTTGGCGGCGCATCAATACCCCATTGGGAGTGGTGCAGACGATGCCGCTGCGGCTGACGTCCAACGACTCCGCCAACCCTGGCGCGCTTGCGCCCGGCCGGACGCACTACACCACATTGATTTCCAGCAAAGGCCGGTTCTCAAGCACACGGGCCCAGCCAAACTCAGCCAGGGCAAGCGTGCGATAGGCGCCATAGGTCAGCAATTCGGACAACGCGCGCCCGGCCGCCGGCGACTGCTGCAGGCCATGCCCGGAAAAGCCGTTGGCGAACAGCAGGTTTGTCACCTCGGGATGCGCGCCCAGGATGACGTTGTGATCCAGCGTATTGACGTCATAGTGCCCGGCCCAGGCGCGTTGCAGCTTGAGCGCCTCGAACTGCGGTACCCGCGCGGCCAGCGCCGGCCACAATACGTCGTCGAACTGCGCATGCTCGACATCGAAATCGAAGCACTCGGGGTCGTCGCTCGCGGGCGGCGAGATGCCGCAAATGAAGCCGCCGCCCTCGGGCCGGAACCAGGCACCGCCAGGGTCGATCACCAGCGGGCAGGCAGGCAGCGCGCGGGGCGTCAAGAAATGAAAGACGCAGCGCTTGCGCGCTTCAACCGGCAAGCCGATGCCGGCGGCCTGCGCCAGGGCGCGGGCGCCGGTGCCGGCCGCGTTGACAACATGGCCGCAAGCAATGCGGCTGCCGTCGCCCAGCACAACTTCAGTGACTCGCCCTCCCGCGCGCTTGAGACTGACCACCTCCGCCTCGCGGTAGGTGACCCCAAGCGCGATCGCCTTGCGGCGGAACGCACGCATCAACCCGTAGGCATCCAGCCAGCCCTCCCCTGATAGCCCCAGAGAGCCCGCTCTGAGGTCGCCTGTAGCCAGCCACGGAAAGCGCTGCTGCAATTCCGGCGGCGACAACAACACGACATCCGCACCAAGCACTCGCTGGACCTGATGATTCGCCTGCAGCACAGCCTGGCCCGCATCGGTGGCCAGGAACAGGTAGCCCGCCTCCCGAAAGCCCACATCCGGCGCCTCGCCATCCACCTCAAGGGTCGCACCGATGCCACGTATGAACTCGGTGCCGAATTGCGACATGCGGATGTTGCCGGGGGTCGAAAACTGGTGGCGGATCGACGCCGCCGACAGGGTGGTGGCGCACTTTTCGTAGGAAAAGTCCTTTTCGATCACCAGCACCGAGCCCTTGAAGTCGGGTTGGGCCGCGAGAAAATAGGCGGCGGCGCTGCCCACCGCCGCGCCACCCACGATCACCACGTCATATTTCGTACGCATCCGAAACCCATGTGTCTGTCGGCCGGACCATCAGCCATGCTCCATCATAAGCATGTTGGTACGGGCTTGGTGCGACCGCCACCTTGTACCCGGTACTACGCGATTGGTCTGACCCGAAAGTTTCAGGTCACGTTGCTAGGCCATGCCGATCGGCTCGGCCAGATTCTCGGCCACCACGCCTGGGCGCGCGCGCATCAGGTCGTGCAGCTCCCGGCGCACCGCGGCGCAGGCCGGATCGCCGAAACGATTGACCTCCTCCTGCGGGTCGTTGACCAGGTCGTACAACTCCCCCGCGCCGCTGCCAAGTTCGAAGGTCGCCTTGTGGGTCTTGGTGCGCACGGTTCGCAATTGAAGCCCGACGCCGCAGCGCGAGGGATGCACGTGCCACTCGCTCCAGGCCGCCGCACGGCTTTCGTGCGCACCGCCCATCAAGGGCGCCAGCGAGCGCCCCTGCAACTCCATCGGCGCGGCGACGCCGGCTTTTTCGTAGAAGGTCGCCGCCAGATCCAGCGTCGAAACCGGCTCGCCAACCACCTGCCCGGCGGCGACACCCGGCCCGCTGGCCACCATACCCACCCGCAACAGGTCTTCGAGCGGCCAGGGTCCCTTCAGGTAGAGGCCGTGGTTGCCCAGCATGTCGCCATGGTCGGTGGTGAACACCACCAGCGTATCCTCGCGCAGACCGAGTTCGTCAAGTGCGGTCACGATGCGCCCGACATTGTGGTCGAGGAGAGAAATCATTCCGTAATAGTTGGATGTCATGTGCGCCAGTTGGCGGTCGCTTTGCCGCGGCATGCGCGAAACCTTGGCGCGCAGGTTGCGAAACTCAGGGTCGGCCAGTTGCGGCGTTCCTTCCAGCGAAGCCTGGTACCACCATGGCCGCCCCGACAGGTCTGCCTCGCGCGTGGCCGGCAGGGGCATGTCGGCCGGATCGTGCATCAGGCTCCAGGGCAGCGGGCAGTCGAAAGGCTGGTGCGGGTCCGGAAACGAGACCCATGCGCAAAACGGCT
The DNA here is from genome assembly GCA_043736195.1 of Burkholderiales bacterium. Taxonomy (GTDB): domain Bacteria; phylum Pseudomonadota; class Gammaproteobacteria; order Burkholderiales; family JAEUOS01; genus JAEUOS01. Next base: position 2,462 of record JAYTDE010000755.1, read on the forward strand.
GGTCGCGCTTGCGCTGTTGCAGCCAGCGTACGGTGTTGTCGCCCAGCCAGGTACTCGAGTGCCAGGCCGCGGGCAGTGCCGAGTGCCAGGTCTGCGCCGCCCCCGCGGTGTCGATGCCGGCGGAGGCGCTGCACAGCGCCAACATTTGCTCTGCGTCGCCGCGCGACAACAGCCAACGTTCGTAGTGCCCGACCGGCGGGCGCTCCTGCGGCAGGGGATTGTTGATGTGCCCGAGCACGATCAACTGTACCTCGTCGAAACCCATGTAAGGGCCGCGCCAGTTGGCACCGTACCGTGCCTGGCTGCGCATGCATTCAGGGCTGCCGGTGGGCGCGAAGGTCGCCTTGGTGGCGAAATGCGCCTTGCCAAAATAGGCGGTGTCGTAGCCCGCTTTCGCCAGCGTGCCGGCGAAGCCCTGTTGACCAACCCGGGGATCGAGATCGACGCCGTTGTCCCATACGCCGTGGGTCAGCGGCAACAGGCCGGTGAGGATCGAGGCGCGCGACGGCTGGCACACCAGGTTGGGCGTGATGCAGGCGGAAAAGCGTGTGCCTCCCTGCGCCATGCGGTCGAGGTGCGGCGTACGCACATGCGGATTCTCGAAACCGAAGCAATCGGCACGTTGCTGGTCCGATGTAATGAGGAGGATGTTGGGCTTTCTGCTCATGGATATCTCAATCTGGTTTCCCTGCGGCGCAGGTTCATGCGGCTTTGTCACGATCCTCGAGAATCATGTCGGCTCCCTTTTCGCCGATCATGATGGCCGCCGCGTTGGTGTTGCCCGACACCAGCGTCGGCATCACCGACGCATCGACCACGCGCAGCCCCTGCACCCCATGCACGCGCAGGCGCGGGTCGACCACCGCACCGGTGTCGCGCCCCATGCGGCAGGTGCCCACCGGGTGGTATCCGGAGGCACCGGTGTCGCGCACGGCATCCAGAATCGCCGCGTCGCTCTGCACCGACGGTCCCGGTTGGCACTCCTCAAGAACATAGGGCGAAAACGAGGGTGTGGCGGTGATGGCGCGCGCCATGCGCGCACCCGCGATCATCATGCCGCGGTCGTAGTCGGTCGACAGGTAATTGGCCTGCATGGCCGGCGCCGCCATTGGATCCGCGCTCTTGATGCGCACGTGCCCGCGGCTGGTGGGTCGCAAGGGGTAATAGGCCAGCGTGAATCCGGAAAACGGGTGCGGCGCCGCGCCGCGCGCCTCCGCGCTTACCGTGGACAGGAAAAAATTGATGTCGGGCGTGGCGGCATCCTTTTGCGCACGCGTGATCATCGCGCCGGTCATGACGCCTATGGCCAAGGGCCCGCGCCGTTGCAGCACGAACTTGAGCCCGATGCGCAACTTGCCGAAGATCGTCCGCAGGTCGTCGTTGGTGGTGATCGGCTTGGTGCACTTGTAGAGCAGTCGCAGCGCCAGATGATCCTGCAGGTTCTCGCCGACCCCGGGCAACTCATGAACCAGCGGAACACCATGCTGTAGCAACAGTGGCGCCGGGCCGATGCCCGACAACTGCAGCAACTGCGGCGACTGCAGCGCGCCGGCGCACAGCAGCACCTCGCGCGACGCCTGCACACTCGTTTCGCCGGATGCGCCACGGTAGCGCACGCCGAGGGCGCGCTTGCCTTCCATCATTACGCCGGTGACGTGCGCATCGGTGACCACACGCAGATTGGCGCGCTTGCGCGCCGGCCGCAGGTAGCCGACCGCTGCAGAGCAGCGCCAGCCGTTGCGGGTGGTCAGTTGCAGATACCCTGCGCCCTCCTGGGTGGCGCCGTTGAAGTCGTCGGTGCGTGGAATGCCGAGGTCGCCGCAGCCGCGAATGAACGCGTCGACCAGTTCGCCGCCGCCGGCGACATCGGACACGGACAAGGGCCCGCTGTCACCGTGATAGGCATTGGCGCCGCGCGAGTTGGCCTCCGATTTGATGAAATAGCGCAAAGCCTCGCGCGCGTTCCAGCCATCCGCACCCATCGACTCCCAGAGATCGAAGTCCTCGGCCTGGCCGCGAATCTGGATCAGGCCGTTGATCGCGCTTGAGCCGCCCAGGGTGCGGCCGCGCGGCCAATACACCTGGCGGCCGTTCATGTGCTCGTTCGGTTCGGTGTTGAAGCCCCAGTTCAAGACCGGATGCAGCATGGTTTTGCCGTAGCCGATCGGAATGTGGATCCACGGATAGTTGTCCGGCGGACCCGCCTCCAGCAAGAGCACATTGCTCCTGCCATCGGCCGACAAACGGTTGGCCAGCACGCAGCCGGCCGAGCCCCCGCCCACGATGACATAGTCGTAGTTCATGTCCTGGTGTATCCCCCGTCGATGGCGATGTTCTGCCCGCTGATAAAAGTGTTGTCCGGCCCGCCCAGCCAGGCGACGAACTCGGCGATCTCCTCGGGCATGCCGAGGCGGCCGATCGGCACCTGCGATACCAGCTTCCTGATCCCTTCCTCGCCGACCGCCGCGCGCAGCATCTCGGTGCCGATGAAGCCCGGCGACACGCAGTTGGCCAGCACATTCGCGGATGCGACTTCGGCGGCCAGCGCGGCGGTCATGCCGTCGAGTGCGAACTTGCTGGCCGAGTAGGCGGCGCGGCCGGCGATGCTGCGCATGCTCCACACCGATGCCACATTGACGATACGGCCGAAGCGGCGTTCGCGCATGCCGTCGATCACCGCCCGGCACAGCAGCATGGGGGCGAAAACATTGATGCGCTGCAGGCGCATGAAAGCCTCGGGTGAGGTCTCGGCGAACGGCGCAAGACGGTTGACGCCGGCATTGTTGACCAGGATATCCGGCGCTGCGACCCGCAATTCCTCGGCGAAGGCTGCGGTCGCGGCTTCATCGGCGAAGTCGACCGCGCGATATTCGCAGCCGGCGGGTGCTGCGCCGGATTGGCTGCTGCCGGTCCCCAGAACGCGCGCACCCGCCAACTCAAGCCGGGTGGCAATGGCGTGCCCGATGCCGCGGGTGGCACCGGTCACGACCGCAAAACGTCCTTCCAGGTTGCGCTGCATTTGCTTGCGTTGCGTCTTGACAGGTAATCAAGTCATACTATAACGTTATACCAGAAGGTGGAATACCAAAAAGGAGACACAGGATGAAAACCGGTTCCGCAACGCCCGTCGCAATCAACCCGCTGCGTCGCAGCGTCATCAAGCAGGCCGTCGCGCTCGCCGGCGCCCCGTGGGTGCTGCGCCATGCGCATGCGCAAGGCATGGATCTGGGGCCCTACCAGAACGCGAAAATCAACTGGCGCCAGGCCGAGGGGCAGACGGTCAATGTGTCGTGCATCTCGGCGGTCTACTTCGACAATCTGATCGCACTGACGCCCGAGTTCGAGGCCCTGACCGGCATCAAGGTGCGCTACGACAAGGTGCCGCCAGGCCAGATTCGCCAGAAGGTGGTGCTCGACCTGTCGGCCAAGACCGCCAACATCAGCACCCACGCCGCCGATCCGATGTACATCCCGCTGTACGCGGCCAACAAGTGGACCGAGGCGTTGGAGCCCTACCTGAATGACTCGAAGCTCACCGATCGCGCCTGGTTCAAGCCCGACGACATCGTCGAATCCTGGAGCAAGGCCAACATGGTCGACGGCCGCAGCTATGGCTTGCCCTTCATGGGTGAAACCACCATCCAGACTTATCGCAAGGATCTCTACGATGCCAAGGGCTTGAAGCCCGCCGAAACCTTCGAGCAGATCGTCGCCAATGCCAAGGCCCTGCACAATCCGGGTTCGCGCATGTGGGGGTTTTGCCTGCGCGGCATGGCGGGCGCCGGGCAGAACATGTACATCTACCCGTCGATCTTCGGCGCCTATGGCGCGAAGTGGTTCGACGCCGGCGGCAAGATCCGCGTCAACAGCCCGGAGGCGCTGGCCGCGCTCGAATGGTACGTGTCGGCGAACAATACCTACGGCCCGCAGGCGGCGCAGAACTGGAACTGGCCGGACATCGCCGACGCCTTCGCGCAAGGCACGCTGGCCAGCTATATCGATGGCTCGTCCGCAGCCCCGGTGCTGACCAACCCCGAGCGCTCGAAAGTGATCGGCAAGATCGGTTACGCGCGCTGGCCGGCCGGCCCTGGGGGCAAACGCGTGGCTTCGATCTGGAACTGGGCCTTGCCTATCAATTCGGCGCTGCCGGAAAAGGCGCGCCATGCGACCTGGCTGTTCATCCAGTGGGCCTGCAGCGAGGAAACCCAGGCGCGTACTTCGTTCAAGTGGAAGGGGCCGAACAAACGTTACGACGTCAACCGCATCTCGATGTGGAAGAACCAGGCGTACCTGGACAGCATCTCCACCGCCGGCCACAACTTCATCAATGCGACCATCGACAGCATGACCCTGGATTCCGACGTCGAATGGCGCCCGCGTGTGGCGCAATGGCCGGCGATCGGCGAGACCATGGCCAAGATCGTGCAGTCGGCGCTGGTCGGGCAGATCAAGCCCAAGCAGGCGCTCGACGACGCGCAAACACAGGTCGAGCGCATCATGCGCGGGGGCTGAACTGGCTGCACGACCTTGGTTGCGATGACGCCGGAACAACGGCTCGCGTTCGCCGAACGCCCGGAGCGCAGATTCGCACTGGCGATGGCGGCGCCGGGCGTGCTGATGCTGATCGTCACCACGACCTTCCCGCTGCTCTACCTGATCTGGCAAAGCCTGCACAACATCAACCTGGCGATGCCGGGCATGGACCGCTTCATGGGCATCGAGAACTACGAGCGCATGTGGGCGGACGCGCGCTTCTGGGCGGCGTTCGGATTCACCTTGGTCTACACCGGGTCCACCGTGGCGATGCAACTGGTGATCGGGCTGGCGATGGCGCTCCTGATCCTCTGCATCCCGCGCGCGCAGTGGGCGTTTCGCATCGCGGCGATTCTGCCCATCGTGCTGGCACCGGTGGTGGTGGGGCTGTTCTGGCGCAGCCTGATGCTCACCCCTGACTTCGGCATCGTCGACTACGCGTCGCGCTCCCTCGGCCTGGGGTCGCACAACTGGCTGGGCGACCCTGTTCTTGCGCGGGTCTCCGTCATCGTCATCCACACCTGGCAGTGGACGCCGTTTGTATTCCTCTACATGCTGGCAGCCATCGCCGCGCTGCCGGCTGACTTGTTCGAGGCTGCGCGCATCGACCGCGCCAACGCCTGGCGGCGCTTCCGCTACATCACATTGCCCTTGATCCGCCCGGCCATCATCGTCGTTGTGATCCTGCGCATGACGGTGGCGCTGTCGGCGTTTGCCGCGATCTACGCCGCCACCGGTGGTGGCCCTGGAACGGTGACCGAGATCATCAACCTGTACGCCTATCGTGTCTCCTTCGCCGAACTCTCGCTTGGCTATGGCGCGGCTGCGGCCGTGGTGCTGCTGGTGCTGACAATGCTGGTCGCCGCGCTGCTGTTTCGCGTGAGGAGGGCGGCATGAAGCCGGGCGCGGCGCAAAGCGCGATACGCGGCGCCGCCCTGATGCTGGCCGCCGCCCTGCTTCTGGCTGTCTGGGCGATCCCGGTCCTGCTGGCGGTACTGACATCGTTCAAGAACGAAAAGGAAGTCCTGGCCTATCCGCCAAGCCTGCTGTTCGAGCCGACGGTGAAGAGTTTCATCACGGTGCTTACCGGGCCCACCAACATCGTGCCCAACCTGACCTCCAGCCTGATCGTCTCGATCGGCACGACCATCCTCACCATCATCATCGCGGTGCCGGCGGCCTATGCGTTCGCGCGCCTGCGGCTGCCGGGCAAGAAACCGGTCGGCTTTTATGTACTCGCCACCCAACTGGTTCCGCCCATAGGCTTGATCATCCCCTACTTCCTGATCCTCAACCGCATCGGCTGGATGGACAGCTACCAGGGCTTGATCCTTGTCTACCTGACGTTCTCGTTGCCGTTCGCGATCTGGCTCCTGGTGTCGTATTTCGAGGACATCCCGCGTGAAATGGAAGAAGCCGCGCTGCTCGACCGCGCCAGCCGCTGGCAGGCATTCTGGCATGTGGTGCTGCCACAGGCGCGCGGCGCCATCGCTGTCACAGTCACCTTCGTTTTCCTCAACGCCTGGAACGAATTCCTGTTCGCGGTGGTGCTGGGCGGCGCCACCGTCAAGCCGGTGACAGTGGCGATGTACAACTACATCAATACCGAACAGACCCAGTGGGCGCAGCTTTCGGCCGCCGCCCTGGTTGCGATGTTGCCGGTGATCGTGCTGGGCATCCTGGCGCAGAAGCATATCGTCAGCGGCTTGTCGGCAGGGGCGGTAAAGGGAGCGGGACGCAGATGAACAAGCGAGGTGCGGTCAAGCTGACCGGGGTGGGCAAGTCGTTTGGCCAGACCAGCGTATTGCGCGAGGTCGATCTCGAGATTCGCCCCGGCGAGTTCTTTTCGCTGCTGGGGCCATCGGGGTCCGGCAAGACCACGACGCTGCGCATCATCGCTGGCCTGGAAACGGCCACCGTGGGTCATGTCTATCTGGATGATGTCGACGCCACCCTTACCCCGCCGGGTGATCGCGACGTGGCGATGGTCTTCCAGAGCTATGCGCTCTACCCGCACATGTCGGTGTTTGACAACATCGCCTTCCCGTTGAAGATGATCCGCATGCCTGCCGCGGCGATCGCCGTCGCTGTACGGGAAGCGGCCGCACGGGTACGCATCGACCACCTGCTGACGCGCCGGCCAGGGCAGTTGTCGGGCGGTCAGCAGCAGCGCTGCGCGCTGGCGCGGGCGATCGTGCGCCAGCCGGCGCTGTTCCTGCTCGACGAGCCGCTGTCGAACCTGGACGCGAAGCTGCGGGTGGAAACGCGGGTGGAACTGCGCCGCCTGCAACGCGCGCTTGACGTCACCACCGTCTACGTCACCCACGACCAGGAAGAGGCGATGTCGATGTCGGATCGGCTCGCGGTCTTCATGGACGGGCGCATTGTGCAGATCGGCACGCCCGAGGAGGTATACGGGCAGCCAGCGACGGTCGAAGTGGCCGCCTTTCTGGGCAATCCGCCGATGAACTTGCTGCCCGCGCAGCTGGTCGACGGCGTAGCGATCATCGGTGACGCCCGTGTCGCCACCCCACATCTGGCGGGGCTGGGCCAACGCGAGGTGATGCTGGGGATTCGCCCTTCCGAAGTGACCCTGGGCACCGAAGGTGTCGCCGGAACGGTCACCCTGTGCGAACTGCTGGGCGACGACATGATCGTCGATCTGGATGTCGGCGGGCTCCTGGTGCGCGTCAAGGCGCCGGGCCGGGGCCGCATCGCCGAAGGAGAACGGGTGCATGCCCGTTTCGCTGTGGAAAGGCTGCATGTGTTCGACAAGGCGAGCGGCGCGCGCGTCTCCATCTGACTTGGCCGCCATGCCAATGCCACGCGCTGCCAAAGCCATCCCGCTGTCACGCGACAGCCATGTCGCGATGTACCGCCAGATCGCGGCCCGCTTGCGGGAGGCGATCGCGCAGGGCGTCTACAAGCCCGGCGAAAGGATTCCCGCCGAGCTGCAACTGATGCACCGATTCGCCGTCTCCCGCATCACCGTGCGTCAAGCGGTCGACGCCCTGGTCAAGGAAGGGCTGGTGATCCGCCAGCAGGGCAAGGGCAGCTTCGTGACGATTCCTGTGGTGCACCACGACCTGCACGAACTGCGCGGCATCTTTGACGAACTGGTCGCCCAGGGGCATGCCCCGCGCACCAGCCTGCTTGAATTCAAGCACCTGGTACCCGCACCTGCCATCGCGGAGCGGCTCGCCAGTGGAACCCGCAAGTTGCTGCGCTATCAGCGACTCTACGAGCTGCGCGGCAGGCCGTTTGCTGTCACTACGATCTATCTGGGTCCCGACACGGCACGCGTCACGCGGCAGCAGGTCCAGCGCCATCCAACCTATTCGCTTCTCGAGAACGTTCTCGGCGTGCGTATCGGCAAGGCTGACGTGACCATTCGCTATGAGCGTGCCGGTGCCGAACACGCGCGGCTCTTGCAGTTGCCACGTGGCGCGCCGCTGATGGTGTTCGAACGGGTGTCGTACGACGACAAGGGCGCGGCCTGCGAATACTCGCATTATCGTGCGCGCGCCGAGGCATATGAATTTTCGCTGACGGTCAGCGGCAAGCTGCCGATCACCCAATCGCTCAAGGCGCAGCGCTGAAGGCAGACACGCGTGTGAAGCCGAGTCGGTGAAGCCGATTCGGCTCGCTGCTGCAGCGGGGCGCAAAGTAGAATGCGCGCTCGGCACAAGC
>JAYTDE010000756.1:0-1527 GCA_043736195.1 Burkholderiales bacterium
GTGATCCACGCGGTCTGCAACAAAATAGCCGTGCCGCTCGAACTGGAAGCGCTGGTCGGGCAGCGCGCTTGCCAGAGACGGTTCCACGTAGGCCATGACTGTTTTCAGGCTGTGCGGATTCAGGCTGGCCTTGAAATCCTTGCCACCCGCGTCCGGTTGCGGATCGGTGAAGAGCCGCTCGTAAAGCCTGACTTCAGCGGTCAGGGCATTCTGCATGCCGACCCAGGTGATGACGCCCTTGACCTTGATGCTGCCCGATCCGGGCGTGCCGCTCTTGGTATCTGCGACAACCCGTGCCAGCACCGCGCTGACCTTGCCCGCATCGTCCTTTTCGCAGCCGCTGCACTCGATCACGTAACCGTACTTGAGCCGCACCATGTTGCCGGGATACAGGCGAAAGAAACCCTTGGGCGCGACCTCGGCGAAATCTTCGTGTTCGATCCAGATCTCGTGACCGAGCTTGAATTGCCGTTGTCCGCGTTCCGGCAGGTGCGGGTGGACCGGCGCGCTGCAGTCTTCCTGGTGATCGGTGTCGCCGAACACCTCTGCCCAGTTGGTGAGCGTAAGTTTCAGGGGATCGAGCACCGCCATGGCGCGCGCCGCCTGCGGGTCGAGATCATCGCGCAGCGCGATTTCGAGGGTCGAATAATCGATCCACGAATCCGCCTTGGAGACGCCGATGCGCTCGCAAAATAGCCGGATCGCCTCAGGCGTGTAGCCGCGGCGCCGCAGCCCGACGATGGTCGGCATGCGCGGGTCGTCCCAACCTTGCACAATGCCTTCGTCAACCAGGCTTTTGAGGCGCCGTTTACTGGTCATCACGTAGGTGAGATTCAGTCGCGCGAATTCGTGCTGGTGCGGCAACGGGCGTGCCAGCAATCCGCAATCGGCCAGGCGTGCCAGCACCCAGTCGTAGAACGGTCTTTGGTCTTCGAATTCGAGGGTGCAGATCGAGTGGGTAACGCGCTCCAGCGCGTCCTCGATCGGATGCGCAAAGGCGTACATCGGGTAGACGCACCATTGATCGCCGGTGCGATGGTGGGTGGCTTTGCGAATCCGGTAGATCGCCGGGTCGCGCAGGTTGATGTTGGGCGAGGCCATGTCGATCTTCGCGCGCAAAATCATGCTGCCGTCGGCATGTTGTGCGGCGCGCATTTCACGAAAACGTGCCAGCGAATCGGCGGGCGAGCGTGCTCGATACGGGCTATCGCGGCCGGCTTCGGTCAGGCTGCCGCGCATGCTGCGCATCTGTTCGGCGCTTTGTTCGTCCACGTAGGCTTGGCCGGCATCGATCAGGGCCTCGGCTGCCGTTGCCATGAATTCGAAATAGTCGCTGGCGAAATACAGATGCGACTGCCCGAAGGCATCCCAGCCAAAGCCCAGCCATTTGACCGCATCGAGAATCGAATCGACGTATTCCTGCTCCTCCTTTTCAGGATTGGTGTCGTCGAAGCGCATGTGGCATACGCCGCCGTAGTCGCGCGCCAGGCCGAAATTGAGGCAAACGCTCTTGGCGTGGCCCACATG
>JAYTDE010000757.1:0-3630 GCA_043736195.1 Burkholderiales bacterium
GCTTCACCGATGCGGTTGAAGTCGCGGATCGCGAAAAACATTACCGTGCCCTCGACCGACCGTGAGGTGGCGTCGCGCGCAGGCGTGTCGACGTCCGGCAGTGGCGCGGCATACTCGGGTGCCATCGCCATGGTCTCGCTATGGTCGGCCGGCGTGATTTCCTGAGTTTCGATCTCCAGTTGCCTGGTGCGGCGCTGACGGGTTTGCCTGGATACCGCGCGCAACAGGCTTTCGCGATTGAACGGCTTGACCAGATAGTCCGAAACCCGCATCGCGCTCGAACGCGCGCGCAGGTCGGTATCGTCGGAGTCGGTAAGGAAGATGAATGGCGTGCTGGCGGTTTGCGCGTTGGAACGAATTCCCGCCAGCATCTCGATGCCGTTCAAGCGCGGTGTGCGCGATTCCGAGACGATCAGGTCCGGAGGCGATTCGATCGCCATGCGCAGACCCTGTTCGCCGTCAACGGCCGCCATCACATCATGGGTCTCGCTTTCAAGATGAAGAGCCAGCAGCCGACGGATCGCCGGATCATGCTCGACCACCAGCACTCTTGCCATACGCTTGCTTCCCCCCGCGCCCCGGTTGCAGCCCACTGCCACCCGATTCGCCGTGCCAAGTTGGTGAAACGCGGACGCTAGTGGCCGTGCCGCACCGCATAGGCGCGCGCCGGGCGCTTGCATCTTCAGCATTCTTATCGGCGGGGATAGACGAAACCTTATGGTGGTTTGCGCAGGCGCCGGCCACACCTCACCCCGATCCCTGGCGAGGCGCGCGCCCGAGCCAAGGCGCGCCAAGCCGAATGCGTGGCGCCTGCCGCGGGCAGCAACCCGGAACGCTGTCGTGCGCATCAGGCCGGCAAGCACGCTTCGGCCCGCTGCGGCTTGGGCCGAGACCGGGGCTGGCCCCACAATGGCACCATTGACACCATCGTGATTGACTCATGGCACCCCTTCAAAGCCACGAACTCAGGATAGAAATCACCCCGGACGACCAGCCGGAAGACCGCTTTTCCAGCCACGTGAACAACGCGCGCTACTTCGCCTTCATCGGCCGCACCTTCCACGACTGGTACGTGAAGATGGGCATCCGCGTGCCGAATGCGCTCTACAGCGCGACCATGGCGCACATTTCCTATGATTTTGTGAGCCAGGTTTTTTATCCCGGCGCCGTGCTGTGCCGCATCGGCGTTGCCAAGGTCGGTCGCACCAGCATGGAGCATGCGGTCGAGATGTGGGACGTCACAGCCGAACCGCGCTTAGCCGGGCGCGGGCGGGTGGTGCATGTGTGGATCGAGCGCGCGGCGGCCAAGGCACTACCGTGGCCGCCGGAGCTGCTGGCCAAATGCTGGGATGGCCAGGCGCCGGACGCGGCGCTTAATGCCTAGCGCGCAGGCGCATGGTGAGCCCGTCGGGATACATGGTGAAGGCCATGGTCTCGCGCGCTTCGCCGCCGTCCGGTGTTTCCACGCTGGCTATGTCGAACTGCCCGAGCAGCACCGCCATTGCCATCTTGATCTCCAGCATGGCCAGGTAGCGCCCCGGGCACACGCGCGGCCCGGCGCCGAAGGGCATGGAAATGCGCTTGGCGGAATTGGCTGCCGGCGACGCGCCGCCGTCAGTCAGCCAGCGCTCGGGCAGGAAGCTCGAGGCCTGCGGCACGTAGCGCTCGTCGACGCTGTCGTGGCGCAACAGGCAGAAGATCGGCGTGCCCTTGGGTACGCGCACATCGCCGACCACGCTGTCGCGCAAGGCCACCAGTGAATTGAACGGCGCCACCGGTTTTAAGCGCATGGTCTCGTGGGCGCAGGCTTCCAGGTAGTCGAGTGCGCCCATCTGCTGCGGCGAAAAGTTCGCCGCGTCCGGCGCATGCGCGCGCACCTCGGAGCGCGCCTTGGCCAGCGCCTCGGGGTGCCGGTTGAGCAGGTAGATCATCCAGGCGAGCGTGTTGGCGGTGGTGTCTTCGCCGGCCAGGAGCATGGTCATCACGTTGCCGGCCACTTCGCGGTCGGTGAGGCCGCTGTCGGGCGCGTCGGAGGCGACGATCATCGCCTCGAGCAGGTTGGGCGGGTCCGCGCGCCGCGCCGGATCGGCGTCCAGACGCCCGCGTGCCGCGGCGATGAAGCCGGCGATCGCCGCCTTCACTTCGGCAATGCTGCGGTCCAGCGCGCGATCGGACGGCAGCTTCACGAAGCGCCAGTAGGCGAAGGGCGCGAGGATGCGCCTGAACAGTGCCGGAAAGATACGGTCCAGGTGCTGCTGGATCACGTCCGCACCCGACTCAAGGGTGTTGACCTCGGCGCCGAAGGCCAGGCCTGCGATGGTGTCGACCGTATAGCGCATCAGGTCGGACTGCAGATCGATCACCGCACCGCTCGCCGCCGCCTTGCGCCAACGTCCTTCGAGGCGTTGCGCCACCCGCGCCATCGCGGGGAAGTAGGCCTTCACATGCGCCGGGTCGAAACCCGCCATCACCATGCGCCGCTGGCGCCGCCAGGATTCGCCCTCGCTGCCGAACACGCCCGGCTCCAGCCCCATCTCGGTTGCGATGTATTCGAGCCGATCGGAGCGCCGGAAGCCGTCCGGCCGGTCACGCAGCATGGTGGCGATGACTTCATGGTCGCTCACCACCAACAGGTTGCGCTTGGCGAGCCGCAAGCGATAGTAGGGGCCGTATTCACGGCTCCAGCCTTCCAGTTGCTGGTGAATGATCGCCGGGCGCACCTTGTGCAGCGAGCCCAGCACCGGGATGGCGGGCGGGCCGGGCAGGTCGGCGATGTCGCGCAGGGTCGCAGGCCGGGCTGGCAAGGGAGCTTCGAGGGTTTCCATTGCTGTCCTTGTTGTCATTGCGCGTGCGCGCCGGTCAGTCCGCCAGCGCCCGGTACAGACGCCACTCGCCCGGAACTCCCTTGAGCACGTGGCTGCCGCGCTCCTCGAAGGTGATGCCGGAGCCGGCGACCAGATCCTTGACTGTACCCGACACCACCACCTCACCCACACCGGCGTGCGACATGACGCGCGCGCCGATGTGCACGCCCAGGCCACTGACCTTCGCGCCGGTGGTTTCGACCTCGCCGGTATGTAGCCCGGCACGGATGTCCAGTCCGACGCCTTTGGTCTCGCGTGCCATCGCAGCGGCGCAGCGGATGGCGCGCGCGGGACCGTCGAAGGTGGCGAACAGGCCGTCGCCGGCACTGTCGATTTCGCGCCCGCGATGCGCTTCCAACGGTGCGGTGCGGATCTTATTCATGCGCCGCCCGCAACAGCGCCTTCTCGGCCCATTTGTTCAGGCTTTGGCCACTGCGCGCGCTGGCCTTGACCGCGGCCGCGTGTACCGCGGGATCGACACGCAGCATCATGCGGCCGCTCGCCGGCTTTTCGGCGGCTTGCCCGAGTTTGGCGCAGGCGGCGATGTAGCTGTCGACGGCGGCGTGAAATGCCGCCTCGAATTCGGCGACCGACGCACCGTGAAAGGTGATGATGTCGTCAATGTCCTGAACCCGTCCGACGATGATCTTGTCCTCGGCGTCAAAATCCATGCGGGCCGCATAGCCCTTGTAGTTCATGCTGTTCATTTCGGCGCCCCGATTCTTTCAATGTATTCCCGTACCGCCTGAACTCGATAGCGCAAAGC
>JAYTDE010000758.1:0-2350 GCA_043736195.1 Burkholderiales bacterium
CTGGTGGTGGGCTTCGTCGCCGGGCGCATTCCCGAGGTCAAGGCCAACTACATTCTGATCAAGAACCTGTCGATCATCGGCGTACGCGCCGGCGAGGTCGGTCGGCGGGATCCGGCGCAGGGTGCTGCGAACGTGCGCGAAATCGATCGCCTCGCAAGTGCCCGCGTGTTCAAGCCCTACATCGGTGCACGCCTGCCATTGAGCCAGGCTATCGAGGGTTTGCGCATGCTTGGTGCCGGCCAGGTCACCGGCAAGATCGTGATCGAACCGTGATCCGCAGGTCCGGCGGGCAATCAGCCCTTGGCAGGCGCGGCGTTGGTGTCGCTTTCCTCGCCGGGCAACAGCAGCACGATCGAAGCGGTGGATGCCGCGATGCCGGCCATCACCATCAAAAGGGTGCCGAAGCCCAGACCCTTGACCATGGGCCCAAGCGCCCAGACGGCGATCGAGCTGATCGAAAACGACACCGCCATGCGCATGCCGGCCACCCGCGAGCGCAGGCGGTCGTCGACGTAGCGCACCACCATCGCATCGGTGAACGGGATGGCGCCAAAAATGAAGGCCATGCTGGCGGTGAGCAGGATGAACAACCACCAGCCCTGTGCACTGGAGGCTGCCAGCAGCAGGGGTATCTGGCCCAGCACGATCCAGAAATACAGGGTTTTCAGTGAGTAACGGTCGATCAGCCGTCCCACAATGATTTGCGCGATCGACGCCACGCTGTAAATCACCGCAAGCAGGATGCCCAACTGCGCCGGATCCTCGATGATGCCGCGAAAGCGCTCGGTGATCAGTTGGCCGTTGCCATTGGTGGTGAGGTTGAACAACAGGCTGGCGGTAATCGCCGCGGTAGTCATCACCAGGAAGGCGCGCGCCAGTGCCGCCGGCGACAAGGCCACCTTGGCTCCGCCCTTGCGTTTGGCGGGCGCCTCGTTCTCGCGCGGGCAAAGCATCGCGAAGAGCACGCCGCAGAGGATCGCCAACACGCCAGGAATGGCGAACGCTGCGCGCCAACCCAGCCACTTGATCAGGAAACCGGTGACGAGAGCCGCCACCGCGATTCCCAGATTGCCGGCCAGGCCGTTGACGCCGATGGTGGCACCGGGATTTTTTGCGTGCTGCACCAGCATCGGAATGCCGACCGGGTGGTAGATCGAGGCGAAGGCACCGATGATGGTGAGCGCGCCGGCCAGTTGCCAGGCGTTTTGCGCAAGCGAGGTGACAAGCGCTCCGACGCCCATGCCGAAAAAGAAGATCACCATCATTGCGCGGCGGCCCCACAAATCGCCCAGGCGCCCGGCCGGCAGGGATCCGATGCCGAACAGGAAAAACGCGCCAACGCCATAGGGCATCAGGTCTTCCCATTTGGCAAAGCCGAATTCCTGCGCGATGGTCGCGACAGAGGCGGCGAAGATCAGCAGGAACATGTGGTCTACCGCGTGCGCGACATTGAGCAACAGGCTCACCGGGCGGGAAAACTGCAGGGGAGGAACTGGCTGAGTGGCAGATGTCATTGGATCAGTATGCCTCGGTAGTGGTGCGACTGTCTTGCGCGTGTTTGCCCAATACTATCGATAAACAGCCATCCGGCTTTTTCTATTTCACCCGCGCCGCACCCGCGCGGCCCCTGAACCTGGCCAAGCGCCACGGATCAGGCCGTTTCGAGCAGACCACCTTCCGCGGCCAGCAGCCCAAGATGATGGTCGACATCGCCAAACTGCGTGTCGATCGCGGTCAGGCGCTTGAAATAGTGACCGACCGCGTACTCCATGGTCATGCCGATGCCGCCGTGCAATTGAATCGCCTGTTGACCGACGAAGCGCGCGGCACGGCCGATCTCGATCTTCACCGCACGCATCTGGCGCCGACGCGATACGGCGTCGTCGTCGCCTGCCACCATCGCTGCCAGCATCGCCATCGAACGCGCCCCTTCGATCGCCACCATCATGTCGGCGGTGCGGTGTTGCAGGGCCTGGAAGGTGCCGATGGCGCGTCCGAACTGCTTGCGTGTGCGCAGGTAATCGAGCGTCAGGCCCAATGCGGCCTGCATCGCGCCCACTGCCTCGGCCGCCAGCGCGGCGATGGCCTCGTCGACCACCCGCTCGGCCAGGTCCAGGCCGTCGCCGGGCGCGCCCAGCAATGCATCCGGCTTGACCTGGACGTTCTCGAAACGAATGTCGGCCGCCTGGGTTCCATCGCTCGCAACATAGCCGTGGCGCTGTATGCCGGCAGTCGTGGTCGGCACCAGGAACACACCGATGCCACCGGGATCCATCCGGCTGCCGGCGGTACGCGCGGTGACGAACAGGTAGTCCGCGGCAGCGCCATGCAGCACCACGCGCTTGTCGCC
>JAYTDE010000759.1:0-11220 GCA_043736195.1 Burkholderiales bacterium
AGGCGGATGGTTTCGACATAATCCTGCTGCTCCGCATCCAGCCGGGTGTCCTGCAGCAATCCGGCCGATCCGATCACGCCGTTCAAAGGCGTGCGAATCTCGTGGCTCATGGTGGCCAGGAACGTCGACTTGACCTGGGCCGCCTCCAGCACCCGCAGGTTGGCGTCGCGCAGCGCGAATTCCGCGCCCTTGCGCTGCGTGATGTCGATGATCGCACCGGTGAAGCGCACCGCACGGCCGGTGGCGTCGTAGCTGGCCTTGGCGCGGGCGTTGACCCACACATAGCCGCCGTCGCGGCGGCGCAGCCGGAATTCCAGATCCATCGGCGTGGCATCATGGATCGACCGGTCACGCGCCTGAATCACGATATCGCGATCCTGCGGGTGAAACCGCGCGGGATCGCGCGCATACGCGCCCAGATCGTCCTCCCCATCGAAATCCAGGATTTCCCGATAGCGCACCGAGTAATACACCGCGTCGTCCTGCAGGTTTTCATCCCATACTCCAGCCTGCACCGACTGGATCACCAGTTCCAGCTGTTCGCGTTGATGCTCGGTCTCGGCTTGCGCCAGGCGGCGTTGCGTGATGTCGATAATGGAGCCGGTGAAACGCACCGGGTTGCCGGCGCCATCAAGGCTTGCCAGGCCGCGACCGTTGACCCACAAGTAGGTTCCATCGGCCCTCTTGAGCCGGTATTCGCAATCGAAGTACGGCTGGGACCCGTTGAAATGCGCTTCGCGTGCCGATTCGACCGCCGCGCGGTCATCCGGATGCACCAGTTCGCTGCGCGCCCCCGGCAAGCCTGCATCGTCAGTCTGCGCGTAGCCCAGCATCTCGTAGTAGCGCGGCGAAAAATATGCCGTGCCCTGCGGCCATTCAATATCCCACACGCCTGCCTGCGCCGACTGGTTGACCAGCGCCAGCTGCTCGCGCTGAGTCTCGTTTTGCGCGGTCAGCCGGCGGGTTTCAGTCAGGTCGGTGATGGTGCCGATGATTCCGGCGACCGCGCCGTCGGCGAGCCTGACCGCCGCCGTGCTGACGATCACATCGCAGATCGTGCCGTCACTGGTGGTGATGGTCGTTTCATGTCGTTCGACATGATCCGGATGCAGCGCCAGCTCGTGCTCCTGCAGCGCGGAATGCAGGGCTTCCTGCTCCCCCATCAACTCGCCGGCCGTCTTGCCGATCCAGGCCTCGCGCGAACGGCCGGTCAGGCGCTCCCAGGCTCGATTGAACTGCAAAAAACGCCCATTCACATCCTTGCGAAAAATCGGCATCGGATTGAGCTCGATCAAGTCTTCGGTCAGCTTCATCTGATCCGACAACGCCCGGGTAGTGCGATCGGCGATCTCTTCTGCGCGTTGACGGGTACCCGACAATACCCGCACCAGAACGAACAGGAGGAACGAACCGAGGGCGCCAAATACCAGGATCGTGCCCGCCATGCGCCCCGACAGTTGCGCTTCGAGGGCTGGCGTCGATTCGAAACGCAGCGTCCAGCGGCGGCCACCGGCATCCAGTGAGCGCACGCTGCGATAGAGGGCTGCGGCACGGCCGGTGCCCGGACCGGCAAACAGCGGCTGGCCGGTCAAATCGCCGTCATCGATACGCAGACCGATGCCGGCGGCGCCGCCGCCGGCACTGCTGCTGATCAGTTCGTCGATATTGAACAACAGGTGCGCCATGCCGGCAAGCCGGCCATCGCGCCTGATCGGCAGAAACAGTACGGCACCGGCGACTCCGGGCGCGGTGTCGAAACGCCGACTCAGCGCAGGCTTGCCGCTGCGTTCGGCAACTAGAATGGCCGCGGCGAACACCGGATTGGCCAGCAGATCGTCGCCGGGCGCCAGGCTGCCGCCGGCGCGCACGCTTTCGATCAGCGTTACCGGTGCGACACGCCCGCCTTCGGCGGGTGCGGGGTTGATGCGATAGTCCGGCAACATACGGCGCATCTCGGCCAACAGGCCCGGCAATTCGCCGACAGCCACGATCGGGGCATAGCCGAAACTGACGAAGGGGTCGCGCCGTTGCGCAAGTTCGAGCGAGGCGATGTAGGTCGCCCATTCGCGCGGCGTGACACGCGCGGACGACGCGTACAGGCCGCCCACCCCTCGCAGGTACAACTCGAAATGATCGAAACTGGTATCCAGGGCGCCGACCCGGGCGTTCACCAGTTGTTCGAAGCGGGCCGTGCTGTCACCACGTTCGACCGCCCGCATCCAGTAGGCGGCCGCCGCGGTCAGGGCCAGAGCAAGCGCCAGTACCAGCCAGGACAGTGGATAGCGTAAGCGCATGCGGCGGATTGTAACGTCGGGCAGCGCTTGCGCCGCCGCCCCGTACCGCCGCACGCGGGGTCAGTGGCGCGCCCTGGACTCACGCATCGGTGAGCCCGGACGCCAGTACGTGATCGATCAGGTCGTTGGCACTGGCGAAGCGCTCGGCCGGCTTCTTCGCCATCATGCGGTCAACCACCGTCTGGTAGCGCTCCAGGCCCTCAGGCAGGCGCGGGATCGCGGCATTGACATGCTGGTACATCAGCGCCTGGGCGTTGTCCGCCTGGAACGGTCGCCGCGCGGTCAGCATCTCGAAAAACACCACGCCCAGGCTGTAGATATCGGTGCGCTGGTCCACCGGCATGCCCAGCGCCTGCTCGGGCGCCAGGTAGTAGGGCGTGCCGAACACCTCGCCATGCTTGGTACGGGCAATATCCGAATTGGTCTGCTTGGCGATGCCGAAGTCGGCGAGACCCAGGCTGCCGTCGGCGCGGATCATGACGTTGTCCGGCTTCATATCGCGGTGCACGATACCCTGTGCATGCACCGCCGTCAGGGCGCCGGCCACCTGCAGCAGGATCGCCACCGCCACCTGCGGACTCAGATGGCGCGCAATCAATTCACGCAGGTCGCCGCCCGGAAAATACTCCATCGCGATATAGGCATAGGTGTCGGTGAACCCCTGGTGATAAATGCGCGCCACGTTGGGGTGATCGATCTGCGACACCAGGGCGAATTCCTGGATGAAACGCTGCATCATCTCGCTGCCTTCTTCGTCGTCCTCGGCGGCGATCGGCAGCAGCTTGAGTACATGCTGGGCTTCGGTTTCCAGTTCGATCGCCAGGAACACCTTGGACATGCCGCCTTCACCCAGCTTGCGGATCATGCGATAGCCGTCGATGGCGATGTGCGAATCGTCCTGCGGCGGCTTGGGTCGCTGCACCACGGGGGGCGGTGGCGGACTGAGGGCAACCGGCGCAGCGTCGGCCGGACGGCCCAGGGCGATCACCGCCGAATTTGCGCTGACCGCATCGACGATCATCTGGTAGAACTGCATGTCGGCACCGGGACGTGCCGTAAGCCCGGTGATCTCGACGATATCGACGACGCCGGTGCGCCCCTTGACCGTCAACTGCCCGCTGCGGCCGGGAATGAACCGGCGGCCGGCCGCTTTGGCCGCGGCACGGCTGGCGACGATGCTCCAGCCCAGTTCCTTGGTCTTGCCCTCCAGGCGCGAAGCCAGGTTGACGGTATCGCCGATCACCGTGGTTTCGGTCGCTTCGCCCGAACCCATGCGGCACACCGAAATGTCGCCGGTATGCACGCCGACGCCAATGGCGAATTCAGGCATCGGCAGCTTCGGATACTTGTCGCGAATCCACGGTTTGAAGCGGTGCGCGGCCAGCACCATCAGAACCGCGGCCTTGAGCGCCCGCTCGGCATGATCGTCGCTGCCGGAGCGGGCGTCGAACATGGCGACCAAGCCATCGCCCAGAAACTTGACGATCCAGCCGGCCTGGTCGAGGATCGGCTCGCAAGCCTGGCCGAAAAAAGCGTTGAGGAACTCGACCACCTGCCCGGGTTCGAGCAATTCGGCCATGCTGGTGAAATTGCGAATGTCGGCGAAAAGCACCGTGCCATAGACGGTCTCGCGCGAGGTCGCTGCGCGTATATCGGGCGGCGAACGCTCTTCCATCGAACTGAAGTGCGAGGTAAGGTCAAGCGAACGCCTGGGCCTGGCGCGCGCCGCACCCCGCCCGGGTTCATTCTGTGGCTGTGTGACCGCGTCATTCAACGCCGCGGCGGCGGCAGCTGCGGCTGATGCCGCCGCCGCGCGGTCGGCGGCGCGCAGGTTAGCCGCCGCACGCACATCAGTGCCTTCCAGAGTGGCATGCACCCCGGACTGGCGATTGCCTTCCAGGCGCCGCAGACGGCCGGTGATCGCGTTAAGCAGTTCACTGCGCTTGACCGGCTTGTTGAGAAAGTCGTCAGCGCCCAGATTCATGCTCTTGCGAAAGCTGTCGCGATCGTCGAGCGCGGTCAGGAAAATCACCGGGATCGACGCCGTTTGTTCGTTTGCCCGTACTGCCGCAAGCATGCCGAAACCATCCATGTTCGGCATTTGCACGTCTGAAATGATGATGTCCGGAAGCTTGCTGACGGCCAACTGCAAACCCTGCAGGCCGTCCGCCGCGGTAATCACATCGTGGTTCGCCGAGGCCAGGTGCAGGCGCACGAGTTCGCGAATGGTCGGGTCGTCCTCGACGACTAGGATGTTCGCCACAGCGGCTTTATGGTGTCCGGTAGATTGATCGATTGCGAGACGGAAGTGTAAGACGAAACAGTTCGCGATGAGCACCATCACACCGACCAGGCGCACTATCGCCTGTCAGCGCTTGGCTTTTCCGCGACACCCCTCCAGCAACTCGATTGTAACAATCTCCGCTAACTGCCAACCAGGGACGTGAACAATAGTCACACAAGGACAAGGCGGCCCCGACAGCCTGGCCAATAGTCCAGTCCGCGGATCACGAACAACGGGTTTCGACACGGCGGCGATAGCAACGCCGCCATGCCCAAAGTTCAGGTCGTCAGCCCTGCGTAATGTTCAGGTGCTCAAATCAGGAAAATACAACTATCAGGGGGAATCATGAAATTTCATTCACCGCTTCAACGGGCGCGGACCCTGGCTGCATGGCTTATTGCTGCCATGGTCATTGTTTTCATGGGATGCTCGGGAGATTACGGTTATTCGCGCAGCGTGTTTCAAGGCAAGGTGGTCGACCGTCCGGCCACCGAAATCGAGTCGTTCGCCGGCAAACCCGACGCCGTCGACAAACTCGCCAGCGGCGACGAAGTCTGGACCTACAACAAACGCACCTTCGATGCCGAAAATGGCAATGACAAGGATGCAGCGGTCAAGATCACGCTGCGCAAGGATCACAAGTCCGGGTCCCTGACATATGCGGACATCGATTTCGTAGTGCAGTAGGGCGTAAGTGATATCCATACAGCGCCACACGCAATACGTGGCGCCTCGGACCAAAAACGGGCGCGCACCAACGGCGCCAGCATTGGCAGCGGGCAAAGCGCCCCATGCATAGGTACGCCCTGCGCAAAAACGCCCCTGACAGGGGCGTCCAAATATTGGCGGAGAGAGCGGGATTCGAACCCGCGGTAGGTATTAGCCTACACACGCTTTCCAGGCGTGCGACTTAAACCGCTCATCCATCTCTCCGAATCCCGTGATTTTAGCATTGCGCGACCCAGCAGCCTGTCGGACTTGGCAACGGACTTGGCAAAGTCGACTGCGCACCAATCCGGTGGTTCGTTTCAGCGGCGTAACCAGCGCGCGTCGTTTGCCAGCTTGCCGAGGGCCTCGAAGTCTTCGATGCCCTGTGCCTGGGCGCGGCGCAGGGCGATCTGCGCCAACTGCGCGGTGGCGAACGCGTCGCCAAGCGCGGAGTGCCGGGTTGGCACGGCAATGTCGAAACGCAGCAGCCAGTCATCCAGCGCCTGGTGCGGCTTGGTGTCGTACAGCGCCGGCAGCAGGACAGCGAGATCGATCCATGGCAGACGCAGGCGCAAGCCCAGATGCTCCCGCACGCCGCGCTGGACGAAGGCGCGGTCGAATGGCGCATGGAATGCGATCAGCGTGGTCTTGCCGCAGAATTCGAGAAAACGCAGCAAGGCCTGTTGCGGGTCCTCACCGCTGATCTGGGCGGCAGCGCCTATGCCGTGAACGACGATGTTCTCGCGCGCGCTGGCGCGCGCCTGGCGCAACACCGTGTCAAAACTGTCGGCCAGCGAAATGCGCAACCGATCGAGCCCGACCGCACCCACCGCCAGCAAGCGGTCGTTGTGCGTGTCAAGGCCACTGGTTTCGGTGTCGACCACCACGCAGCGCGTCGCAGCGAAGCGTGCATCGGGCGGGGGCACGGCCTGCCAGTCGGCGACAGCTTGTTTTAGCATGGGCGTCAGCAACGCACCACGACTGAACCAGCGGGCCAGCAGTTTCACAATGCGTAGTCGAGCTTGAGGCGACTTTGCAGTTTGCGCGCCTGGCGGAACGACTCTTTCAGGATGCGCCGGTCAAGTTCGTTGAGTGATGCGATCTCGATTTGATTTGGCAGGCCGCCGTCTTCGAGCGAAGCGAACTGGCGTGCCAGGCGCAGGGTCTGGATGAACTGGAAGGCCTCGATCATGGCTTCGGTCTCGCGCCCGGAACCATGGCGCGCAGCAACCAGGCGCAGGCGCTGCGTCGTATGGGTGGCCGCGATGCCGTCGACCAGTGCCAGCACGCGGGCGGCGTCGATGAAAGGGCGTGCGCCCTGGCCTTTCAGATCCACCCGACCAGTGGCGGCCAGTTCGCCGAAGATATTGAGCGGCGGATTGTTTTTGAGCGCGTTGGCCGCCAGCATGCGCATGAAAGCCGGCCGTTGCGCTGCATCGGCGCACAGCCAGTTTCGCAGGGCAACGGCCAGGTCTGTATTGCCATGCAATGCCCGGAAATCGAAAAAGATCGCGGCGTTGAGCAGGGCGTCGGGGGTCGGGTTGCGCAACCAGTCGCTGAACCTTTCATGCCATTCGGCGGCACTCAGGCACCATTTTGGGTTGCCCGCCATGATGCCGCCCTTGCACAAGGGGAAACCGAGCCGCGCAAGCAGTTCGTTGACCTGGACCGCGAAGCCGAGCAGACGGCTGCGGCCGGCGTCGGCCGTGGTGCCCGCGCCTGGCGTGAAAATCAGGCCGTTGTCCTGGTCGGTGCTGATGGTCTGCTCCATCCGACCTTCGCTGCCAAGAGCGATCCAGCAATACTCGGTGGCGCCGATGCCGGCCGCCTGTGCGCTCATCTCGATTGCGCGTTTCACCAGACGGTCGTTGAGTGCGACGATGAGCTGCGTCAGTTGCTCGACCGCCATGCCTTGCGCAAGCAGATGGCGCGCCAGGGTGCGCACATCGGCGGCGGCGGCGGCGAGTGCCTCGGCTCCCGCCGCCTGGTTGATGGCGCGGCCGACTTCGCGCATGCCCGTTCGCTGCAGCGAAAACAGGTCGCGCTCCGACACCACGCCGACCAGCATGCCGCCGCGCGTGACCGGCAGATGGCGAATCGTGTGGCGCGCCATCAGCAATGCCGCGTCAAAGGCACTGGCGTTTTCATCGATGCTGTGCGGGTCGGCGGTCATGACGGACGCCAGTGGCTGATCCAGCGAAAGGCCTGCGAGAACGATGCGATCGAGCACATCGCGCTCGGTCAGGATGCCCACGGGCCGTGCGGCGTCATCGATCGCGACAATCGATCCGATGCGCCGGTCGCGCATGACCGTGAGCGCCTCCCGCAACGGCGCCTGCGCCTTGCAAGTCACCGGGACCCGGCCCAGCAATGCCGACAAGAGGCTGGTCATGCCGTGTCGGGAGTGGGCTTCCTCGCTCGCCAGGGCGCGTGCCTGACGCCGCGACTCCTGCAGCAGATGGGCGATGCGTCGGGTGCAGAAGCCGGCGAACGGCGCGCTCTCGGCCATCAGCTTCTCGAAAACGGTCTTGTCGAATTCATAGCAAAAAGTGTCGCCCTGGGCCAAATAGTCATTGACCACCGGGCGTCCTTCGACCAAGGCTCCCAATGGAAACGATTCGCCGGCATGCAGCGTTGCCGTGAGTGCCGCATCCGGCTGCGTCGCGCCCGCCGGCGCGCTGCTGACTGCGCCGCGCTGGACCACGTAGTAAACGTTCGGCGCACCATCGGCGGCACCGACGAGCCGAGTGCCGTGCGCAAAGTAGTTGAGAGTCGCGTGCTCAGCCAGCCAGGCCAGGTGGCGTGCTTCCATTTGCGCGAACGGTGCATGCTGGCGCAGGAAATCGCCAACGCTGCGTACCAGCAGCTGCGGGACGACGGCGTTGGTTTCCATAGACGCATCCTAGCAGCCTGTCGAGCTTGACCGGCGAAAGATGATTGATAGATTGAAACGAGAGGGCGAATGAAAGGTCAAGGAAAAATTCCGTTTGATGAAACCGAAATTTCTGCCGTGGCCAATTTCCGTCTGGTAGGTCGCGCAACACCGTAAGTGCTGGCGCCACCGGTGGAGGACCGGGTTGCCAAAGGGCATGGCCGCTATGACTCGCAATTTCAACTCAAGCCCGACACACTCCCGGCACTGACGCCCAAGAAAAAAACCCCGGCCACTTCGCAATGACCGGGGTCGCAGGTGCGCTGGCCAGGCCAGCGCGCCTTCCATGCCAGACGCCTTAGTTGATTTCCGTGCTGACGCCACCGCGCAGGCTCGGATAGCGCACATGCTCGACTAGTTCCTGCGTTTCCGCATCCGGTGCCGGCGTCAGCAGGCTGACGATGATCATCACCGCAATCCCCACCGGTACGCCGAATATGCCCGCCGAAATCGGCGCGATATCCCACCAGATGTTGTCGGCGATGGGTGAAGTCACACCGAACACGCTGCGCAGCCAGGGCTGAGTAATCGCCATGTAGTAGAACGTGGTGCCAAGCCCGGCGATCATGCCCAGGCACGCACCCATCGCATTGGCGCGCTTCCAGAACACCCCCAGCACCAGCGCCGGGAAGAAGCCCGCCGCCGCCAGCGAGAACGCCGCTGAAACCAGGAACAGAATGTCCGCCGGTTTTTGCGCCGCCACCGCCGCCGCCGCCAAAGCCACTACCAGCAGCATCACCTTGGATATGGTGACGCGCCGCGTGGTCGAGGCGTTCGGGTCGAGCATCTTGTAGTACAGGTCGTGCGACAAGGCGTTGGCAATGGTCAAGAGCAGACCATCGGCCGTCGAGAGCGCCGCCGCCAGACCGCCGGCTGCCACCAATCCGGAGATCACGTAAGGCAGGCCCGCGATCTCCGGCGTCGCCAGCACCACGATGTCGCCGCCAATGGCGATTTCCGCCAACTGCACGATACCATCCTTGTTGATATCGATTACTGATAGCAGTGACGAATCCACTTTCTGCCAGGACGCCACCCATGCTGGTAGCTTGCTGAACTCCGAGCCCACCAGCAAGGTATAGACGTCAAACTTCGCCAGCACCGCGAGCGCCGGAGCGGTGAAGTACAGGAGAAAGATGAAGAACAGCGACCAGAACACCGATTCGCGCGCCTCCTTTACCGAAGGCGTGGTGTAGTAGCGCATCAGGATGTGCGGCAAGGCCGCGGTACCCACCATCAGGCAGAACACCAGAGCAAGGAAGTTCTTGCGCGAGATATCGCGCGCCTTCTCGTCCTTGCCTGGAAATGGATCGGCATGCTTGATCGGTGGATTGGCACGCACGCCGACCGCCGCCTCCTTGGTCCAGGCCGATTTCGCCGCTGCGGCATCCTTGGGGAAGTCCCTGACCGCCTTCTCGGCCGAGTTGATCTGCGGCAAGGGCGCATTGGCTGCCTTCAAGTCCTCCAGGTTCTTGGCAGTCTTGGCGCGTTCGGTATCGAGCGAACCCGGCAGTGCCTTGACTTTCTCATTGGCCGCCTTGGCGCGCTCGGCGAAAATCTGCCGGACTTCCTTTTCCTTGGGATCATCGGTCAACTGCTTTTCGCGTTCGGTGACCTTTTCAAGAGTCTTGCCGTAGACGAATTGCGGCAGCGGAATGCCGGTGTGCTTGACCGACAGCCACACCACCGGAATCAGGTAGGCGACGATCAGAATGATGTACTGCGCCACCTGGGTCCAGGTGACCGCCTTCATGCCCCCCAGGAACGAACACACCAGAATGCCCCCCAGCCCCAGGAAAATTCCCAGTTCGAACGAAACGCCGGTCAGGCGCGTGGTGATCAGGCCGACGCCGTAGATCTGCGCCACCACGTAGACGAACGAACACAGCACGGCTGCAAAAATGCCGATACCGCGGGCGAAATTGCCGCCATAGCGTGCGCCCAGAAAGTCCGGAATCGTGAACTGGCCGAACTTGCGCAGATAGGGCGCGAGAAACAGCGCCACCAGGCAATAGCCGCCGGTCCAGCCCAGGATGAAGGCCAGGCCATTGAACCCGGTCAGGTACAGCGTACCCGCCATGCCGATGAATGACGCCGCCGACATCCAGTCCGCGCCGGTGGCCATGCCGTTGAACAAAGCCGGCACCTTGCGCCCGGCCACGTAATACTCGGAGGCATCCGAGGTGCGGCTCATGATGCCGATGCCGGCATACAGGCCGACGGTGGCGATCAGGAAAATGTAGCCGATCCAGTTGCGCGGCA
This sequence comes from Burkholderiales bacterium, assembly GCA_043736195.1. Classification (GTDB taxonomy): domain Bacteria; phylum Pseudomonadota; class Gammaproteobacteria; order Burkholderiales; family JAEUOS01; genus JAEUOS01. The sequence goes on from JAYTDE010000759.1 coordinate 10,481, forward strand.
GGCCCATCTGTTCGAGCACCGCCAGGACGATGACGAACACGATGAAACCACCGGTATACCAGGTGTAGGCCTTCTTGAGCTGCGTGAAAAACGCGCTGCGTTCTTGTGCGTTGGTTGCCATGATGTCTCCCTTAGTCGCCTTCTGCCACGCCATATTCGTCGTCAAGCTTGCCCATCGCGCGCGCGTAGTACCAGATGATCGCGACGTAGATGATGAGCGAGCCCTGGGCTGCCATGTAAAACGGCAGCGGCCAGCCGAAAATGACGATGCCCGACAGTTCGCGGGCGAAGTAGCTCAATATGAAGGTTGTCGCGAACCAGATGAACAGCAATACGCCGGTCAGGCGCAGGTTCCTCTGCCAGTATTCCTTGTGCTTCTCGGTGATCTGAATTGCCATACAACCTCCTCGGGTAAATGCCTCTTTGGATGGTGCCCTTTTTCTGCCACTTTTCACTGCAACTCTTGCTACAACGTCTTTACCAGCATTGAAACATTCGGTTCAGGCGCGCGCCATCGGCGCCTGGGCGCCAGCCCCGCCGGCGGAACCCGAAGCATCTTGCGCCTTCAACTTCTGGATGTCGGCATCCAGCAGATAGGCAATCTTCGGATTGAAGCGCACCGTGTGGCGCCTCAAGCCTTCCAGCTCGGTCAGCTCGCCAAGCACGTAATGGGTCATGCCCAGCTGGTACCAGCCATACATATTCATCGGTTCGATGCGCACCACCTGCTTAAAGGCATG
>JAYTDE010000760.1:0-2333 GCA_043736195.1 Burkholderiales bacterium
GCGCCAGGAGATCGGTTGATCCGCCCGCCGGGAAGGGCACCACGATGCGTGCCTGTTTGGACGGATAGCCTGCCGGCTGGGCCGCGGCGGGCAAGGCGCTCACGAGATGAACGGAAAGCAGGAGAACGGCAAGCAGGAATCTGGACATGGCTATTTCCTCTTCAAGGGCTGCGAGACAGGGCTTGCGCGGGTGCGCGACTTGCGCGCGGGTCCCAGAACGGCTTTGTTGTGTTGACCAAGCTCAGGCGGCGGCAGGCGCAGGGCCCCGGGCGTGGCCGACATGCGAATGGGAATACCCGGCAGCAGCAACTTGCCGCAACTTGGATGCAGGAGGCTGGCCAGCATGCCCGCCTGTTCGACGTAGCCATCCTTGATGACCTCGTCAATGGTGTTGACCGGTCCGGCGGGAACGTCGGCCGCCAGGAGCCGCCGGATCCAGCGATCACGGGTGTCCTCGCCGAAGCGCGCGACGATCAGGTCGATGAGAATGCCGCGATTGGCGATCCGTCTGGCGTTGTCGGCAAAGCGTGCATCGGCCACCCAGGCCGGGCGGTCGATCGCCTTGCAGAATGCGGCCCAGAACTTGTTGTTGGGCACGGTGACGTTGAGATAGCGCCCGTCAGCCGCCATGAAGGTGCCGTAGGGCACGATCTGCGAGTGCAGGTCCGCGGGCGCGCGGCGCGCCGGGACCGTGCCGGTGTTGAGGTAGATGGCGGCCAGTTGGCCCAGAATCGCAAAGGCGCCGTCCATCAACGACACATTCACTTTCTGGCCGCGACCACTTTTGCCGCGGGCGATGATCGCCATCAGGATGCCCAGCGCGGCGTTGTATCCCGCCGTGAGGTCGACCAGATTCACCCCGGGCCGAAGCGGGGCGCGGCCGGGCTCACCGGTCACGCTTTGCAGCCCGCTGATCCCGGAAATCAACAGATCATAGCCAGGCCGGTCGCCATACTTGCTACTGGCCTCGAATGCCGACACCGAGCAGTAGATCAGGCCTGGATTCAAGCGCCGCAGCGCCGCATAGCCCAGGCCCAGCCGCTGCATCACGCCCGGGCGGAAGTTCTCGACCACCACATCGACTGAACGCACCAACTCGAAGACCTTGTTCCTGGCCGATGCGTCCTTGAGGTCGAGCGTGACGCTGCGCTTGTTGCGATTGACGCTTAAGAAAAACACGCTCTCGTCGCCAATGAAAGGCGGCCCGAGCGCGCGCAACTCGTCGCCGCCGCGCGGTTCCTCGACCTTGATCACATCGGCGCCGAAATCACCCAGCAGCATGGTGCAGTAGGGCCCGGCGACCACGCGGGTGAAGTCCAGCACGCGCACACCCGCCAGCGGGCCGCGATTGCGCACCGCACGCGTCACCCGGGTACGCTCCTGGTCAGCGCCGCCACGATCGCGTCAAACGCTTCCACGCCGCGCGCGCGCGCCTCATCCGGCGGCAGCGAGGCGAACGGAAAAGGAATATCGACAATCGGCAAGTCGGGAATCCCCAGCATCGATGCCTGCTTCATGCCGGCGTTGCGGAATCCGCTGGTGCACAGTGCGACCGTGGCGATGCCTTTGCGCTCCAGTTCGACCATGTCGTGCAGACTGCACGACACACAGGACCCTCAGTCACCGATGGCGGTGACCACCGCGTCGCAGCCCTTGAGGAGGTCCAGCACGGCCGGCTCGGCGTACTTGGTATAGGTCTTCTTCCTGACCACGCGAACCGAACAACCGTACTCACGTGTGAGTCGCTCGCCAACTTCGGCCAGCAGGTACTCCGCGTTGTGCTTGATGTTGTCCAGAAGGCCGATGCACTTGCCCTGCAGCTGGTCCAGGCGCGCAGCGCCAGCCTGGGCTTCGGTGTTTTCCTCGGCGCTCGGATCGATCAGAATCATTTCCATTTGGCTCTCCTTGGGCATGCGGTACTGCCGGTAACAACGACTGATTGATTCGTACATATGGATTGCGCGCCGCCCGGCTCCCCGGTTCTGCGACTGCGGCGACGCAAACATCCGTTTCAAGCTCGATCATTCCACCGCGACGGTCACCGAGGGCGTCGCCCAGCCGGGCAGGAATGCGCTGTGACGGCCAGGACCTCCGGCCACCACGACGGTGATTTCGCTGGCGCGCCGCACCAGGGGCACCATCTCGTTGTCATCCTCGCGATTGACCCAGCGCGGCCAGAAATTGCGTTTGACCTCGCGTCCGTACAAGCCCCCAAGCTTCACCAGCCCGACCGGCTTGCGCGCCTTCTCGTACAGGTACTCCTTGAAGTGCTGTTTGCTCCAGCCATCCTGCGCGATGGTTTCGGCATGGCTGGGGCAGACCACCACCATCAC
>JAYTDE010000761.1:0-1914 GCA_043736195.1 Burkholderiales bacterium
AACTTTTTTGCCGCAATCGCGACTCGCTTGAAAAAGTGATCTTCGGCTCCCTGATCGCGGGCGGCATTTATCGCCTCAAGCACTGGCTCAATCGCAACACGCTGGCGCGCGCAAAGAAAAACATCGAAGCGCATTACGACCTGGGCAACGCTTTTTACAAGCTCTGGCTCGATCCTTCGATGACCTACTCAAGCGCCCTCTTCGCAGGCAACCACGCTCTCGATCTCGAACAGGCGCAAGCGGCCAAAATCCGACGCATCCTGCAACGCCTGGCGCCAAACCCGGGCGACACGATCCTCGAGATCGGCTGCGGCTGGGGTGGCTTCGCGGAAATCGCCGCACGTGAATTCGGTGTGCGCGTGACCGGGCTTACTCTCTCGGGTGAGCAGCTGCGCTACGCCAATGAACGACTCGCACAAGCCGGCGTGGGCGACCGCGTCGATTTGCATCTGCGCGACTACCGCGATATGCATGGCCACTTCGATCACGTGGTGTCGATCGAAATGTTCAAGGCGGTGGGCGAACAATACTGGGATGAGTACTTCGCCTGCATTCGCCGCAACCTGAAGGCCGGCGGACGCGCCATCGTGCAAAGCATCAGCATCGACGAGGCCTTGTTCGAGCGCTATCGAAAAGGTACCGACTTCATCCAGCAGTACATCTTTCCCGGCGGCATGCTTCCCAGCCCCACGGCGTTTCGCGCGCGCGCCGGCGCCGCCGGCCTGTTGGTTGCGGACGAGTTCCGCTTCGGGCGCGACTATGCCGAGACACTGCGCCGCTGGCGCGAGAGCTTCATGGAGGCGCTGCCCGCGGTACGCGGCAACGGCTTCGACGAGCGCTTTACCCGGCTGTGGGAGTTTTATCTCGCCTATTGCGAAGGTGCGTTCAATGCGGGTTCGACAGATGTGTTGCAGTTCGAACTCGCCCACGCCGCCCGCAACTGATGAACAAGCACCGATCCCGCAACGGGCGTGTGCAGAAAGCGATCGGGCTGCTGTTGGCGATCGTGATTCTGGCCGGCAGCGCTTTCGCGCCCGATGCGCGCGCGGCAGACGCCCACATCAGCGACCTGATCCCCAACGCGCAGCGGGTCGGCGCCGGGCGCCTGACCTGGTTCGGGATTCATGCCTACGACGCCGCGCTCTACGCCGAGAATGCCCGCTTTGTCGCGAATGCGCCACTCGCGCTCGAACTGACCTATGCGCGCAATTTCAAAGGCGCGGGCATCGCCGAGCGCAGCATCAGCGAAATTCGCAAACTGGGGCTGGCTTCGGAAACCGATGCCACCGAATGGTTGGGCATATTGACCGGGATTTTTCCCGACGTGCGCCCCGGAGACCGCTTGGCCGGCGTGCAAGGGGCTAGCGGGCCGGCGCAGTTCTTCCACAATGGCCGTGCCATTGGCAGCATCGCCAACGAGCGCTTGAAGCGCGCCTTCTTCGCAATCTGGCTCGATCCACGTACCTCGGCTCCGGATTTGCGCAACCGGCTCATCGGCATTGCCCCGGAAGGCAAATGAGCGGTGTGGTCGCGGCCGCCCCGCTCGGACGCCTGCAGTTGACAACATTCAGTGCTCTCGGGTTGCCGCTGGCGTTTGCGGCGCTGCCGATCTATGTATTCGCCCCGAAGTTCTACGCCGGCCTGGGTCTTTCGCTGGCCACCGCTGGCGCGGTATTGCTGGCCGCGCGCGTCGCCGATGGACTGATCGACCCTTGGCTGGGGGCCGCCTCGGATCGCGCCGCCCGTCCGGCAAGGTTCATCGGTTTGGCCCTGATCCCGCTGGCGCTGGGCATGCTCGCACTGTTCAATCCGCCCCCCGGTATCTCGCTCGCGCTCTGGCTGGTGGCCGCGGTAAGCATTGTGACGCTGGGCTTTTCGGCGGCCAGCATCGCCTACCAGGCCTGGGGCGCACGC
>JAYTDE010000762.1:0-3250 GCA_043736195.1 Burkholderiales bacterium
GCCTTGGCGCTGCCGGTCGTGCAAGAGCGCATGAGCAAAATCGGTTCGGAATTCTCGGTATTGACGCCGGATCAGTTCCAGACCCTGTTGCGCGCGGACTTCGAGACCATGGGCAACGTCGTGAAGGTTTCCGGCGCGAAGATCGAGTAGCGACGTGCCCTTGCGCCACATCCGCACTCTCAACTCGATTCGGCCAGCCCCTTTTTCACACCAGGGCGCGCACCGACCGCCGTGGCCCAGCGCGACAGGTTGGGCAGGCCGACTTCCTCGATCCATGCGCGGCGCTGATTGACCACCGGGAACAGGGCGAAGTCGGGCAGGGCGCAGGTGGCGCCCGAGAGATAGGCGGTGCGTCCGAGTTGATCGTCGGCCTCGCGGAACCAGCGCATCAGGCGGCTCGTTTTCACCACGTCCGACAGCTTGCCCGATTCGTCGGGCAGCATGTGCAGCGCCACCTGGTTCATCACCGCGTTCCATACCGCGGTATCGCTGCAGGCATGCATGAACCACTGCAGCGCGACGATGCGCTCACGCTCCTTGCTCGGCCAAAGTTTGGGTGCCTTGCCCGCGATGTATATCATCACGGCACCGGACTGGCTTACCTTGATCGCGCCACCCGGGCCTTGCGGGTCGACAATCGCCGGAATGCGGCCGTAGGGCGTGGCCGCCAGAAAATCCGCCGGGCGTTCGGCCAGCGGGGTCGCAAGATTGACCTTGTGCACCCGGTAGGCCAGGCCGGATTCGGCCAGGGCGATGTTGGCGCGAATGCCATTGTGGGTGCCGGCGGTGTAAAGCTCGATCATGGAATCTCCCTGTGAGGTTGCGGTTGTGCTTGCGGGTGGAGTGACTTGAAGCGCTGTTCTTCCTGCAGTCGCAGCAGGCGGCGCTGCACTTTGCCGGTGGTGGTCATCGGCAGGCTGTCGATGAATTCGATTTCTTTCGGATATTCGTAAGGTGCGAGCTTGCCGCGCACATGGGCCTGGATCGCGGCGATCAGCGTGTCCGAGGGCAGGACGCCGGCAACCAGTACCACATAGGCCTTGACCAGCGCGCCGCGTTCGCGATCGGGCTTGGGCACTACCGCGGCATTGGCCACCGCCGGATGCTTGAGCAGGCAGTTCTCCACCTCCGAGGGCCCGATGCGGTAGCCGGCGGCCTTGAACATGTCGTCGGCACGGCCCTGGTACCAGAGGTAGCCGTCGGCGTCCATGATGGCCTCGTCGCCGGTGCGGCACCAGTCGCCGCTGTATTTGGCACGGGTGGCGTCATCCTGGCCCCAGTAGCCCAGAAAAAACACCGGGTCGGGGTGACCGTGGATGTCGCAGCGGTTGACCGCCACCTCGCCACTCACCCCGCTTGCCAGCACGCGGCCTGCGTCATCGATCACCGCGACCTGGTGGCCGGGGTAGGGGCGGCCGATCGAGCCGGGCTTGGCCGGCCATTTCAGGGCGCTGTTGCCCACCACGTAGTTGATCTCGGTCTGGCCGAACATTTCGTTGATGGTGATGCCCAGGGCGCTTTGCGCCCAGTTGAAAACAGTCTCGCCTACCGCTTCGCCTGCGCTCATGATGGCGCGCAGCTTCAGGTCGTAGCGGCGGCGTGGATCCGCCACCGCCTTCATCATCATCTTGAGCGCGGTCGGGAACAGGAAAGCGTTGGTCACGCCGTGCCTGGCCATCAGCGCAAAGGCGGCCTCGGGGTCGAAACGGCCGTGCGCACCCTTGGCCATGCCGGCCACGATCGGCCGGCCGAAGTAAAGCGTGGGCAGAAGCGCATCCATCAGGCCGCCGGTCCAGGCCCAGTCGGCCGGTGACCAGAACACGTCGCCGGTTTGTGGAAACCAGTTTTGCGAGGCGACGAAGCCCGGCAGGTTGCCGATCAGTACCCGGTGCGGTTTGAGGGCGCCCTTGGGCGGGCCGGTGGTGCCGCTGGTGTAGATCAGGAGCGCGGGGTCGTGGGCGGCGCTATCGACGCAGGTGAAGCTGGCGTCGGCCTCTGCCAGGAGTGCGTGGTAATCGAGCAGCGCAGCGGCATCGGTGGCCGCGGTGAGCGGGTCGACTGTGATCAGCGTTGCGAGCGCCGGGCATCTGGCGCGCACTTGCGCCAGGTTGGCCCACGAACCGGTGTCCACCAGCGCGGCGACGGCGCCACTGTCGATCAGCCGGTATTCGAGCGCATCAGGCCCGAACAGCACCGACATCGGCATCGCCACCGCGCCCATCTGGTAGCAGGCGATGTGCGCGATCACGGTCTCGGGGCGCTGCGCCAGCATGATCGCCACCCGGTCGCCGCGCCGCACGCCACGCGCAGCCAGAGCATTGGAGAGGCGGTTGGCGTCCGCCTGCAGCTGCGCATAGGTCAAGGCGCTGCTGCTGCCCTGATCGTCGTCATGGATCAGCGCCACGCGCCGCGGGTCCGCCGCCCATTTGCCGCAGCACTCGCGACCGATGTTGAAGCGCGCCGGGACCTGCCAGCGGAAATTGTTATACAGTGACTCGTATTGATCCAGGGCTTTCACCGCAGGTGATCTCCATCTCCAGCAATTGTAATTTTCGCCGCATCATACGCCGGCTGGTCAGCGTCGCATTCCTGTTGGCGCTAGCCGGCTGCGCGACGGTGCAAAGTCCCGGCGGCAACATCACTTATGTCGCCGTGCCGCTACTCGGTCAGGCCTATGAGCGCGACATTTACAACCGTGAAGGCACCAGCTTCTACAACCCGCGCTGGGCCTTCGATCCCGACAGCCATCCGGCGGTGCGTCCTGCCGCACCGCGCGATGCTGCCCAGGTTTCACCCTACCCGCCAGTCAGTACCCGCAGTTCAGCCGAAATCCGTGCCGATGGCCAGTTGGCTGGCGGCGTGATCGGTGCGCTGGTGGGCGCCCAGGCGGGCAACCGCACTGCCGGAATCGCAGTCGGCAGCGCGGTGGGCGCCCTGGCAGGCGGCCGCGCGGCCGATCCCTGCCAGCCTGCACCCAATTTGGGATCAGTGTGGGGCACACTTGCCGGTGGCTGGTTCGGCAGCCTCATCGGCGGCGGTCGCGGGCGCGATTTCTGGATGGCGCTGGGCGCCGCCGGCGGTGCGATCCGCGGCACCGAAATGGGCGCTGATGGGCGCCGCTGCCGCTAGGAAAATGCTGAGCCGTGCGCTCAAGCATGCATGCGTAAGCGCTGAGTCTGTGCGCAGCAACATGGCGCGAAGACCAGGCCGCCCGGTTATCGGCTGAACCAGTATTCCCTGCGCGGCAAGC
>JAYTDE010000763.1:0-9282 GCA_043736195.1 Burkholderiales bacterium
CGCCACCGCTCCGCGCTTCGCACGTCTCACCACCAAGTGGTATGTGCGCGGCGGCATCTTCACCAATGTGGTGGTCGAGCATCGCAAGAAAGGGTGGAAGCCGGCGCCACGGGTCGACCTGACCCAGTTCGCAGCCGAGTCGGCGATACGCGGCTAGCGCGTTCAAGCAGCCGTGCCGCCGTTCGAGCCGGCCGCTTTGGCCAGCGGGTCCTGCCGGTAATAAGCGGCAAGCAGCCGGTACAGTTCCGGGAATTCGTCAGCCACGTCCTGCGGCCTGGTGAAGAACGCTTCTGACAGCACCGCGAAAAATTCCGCCGGGTGTTCGGCCGCATAGGGATCGAGGATGGGCGCATGCTCATCGGACCCGTCAGCATCTTCCTCCCAGCGCCGCACCTCGCCTGCAAAAGCCTGGTAAGCCTTCTGCATCGCCGTCGCGAAACCACGGCCGTCCAGCCCTTGATGAAACGCCGCCAGAAACGGCGGCACGCCGGTGGCTTCGCCCTTGAGCATGTCGATCTTGTGTGCGAACTCGTGGATCACCACGTTGTACGCAGGCGCCTTGTCCGATCCCGCCAGGGTCACGTCTTCCCAGGACAGAACCACCGGCCCACCCGGCATCGCCTCACCCGATATCACTTCGTCGTAGATATGCACGACACCGTCATCGTCGACTGTTTCACGCCGCGCCACCACTTCTCCCGCGTACACCACCATGCCATGCCATCCGGCATACAGGCTCAAATCGAGATTGAGCACCGGCAGGCAGGCCTGGGCGGCGATCGCCAGTTGCGTAGCGAGCGTCACTTCGAAGCCGCCGGCTCCGGCGAACTCCTTCTCGGCGCAAAACAGGGAAACCATTTCACGCAAACGAAGGCGTTCGTCATCATCGAGGCGGGAAAAAAACGGATATGCCGCAAGCACGGCGTTCCACGCAATATCGGGAAATGCGTAGCGCCGGATGACCCGCAGCCGGCGCCACGCGGCGATGCGTGCGAACAGGTTCATGGGCAACCGCGATTGCCAAGCGCCAGCCCGCTCAATACAAGGGCGAATCCGATCGCGTGATGAATCTCGGGGCGCTCGCCCAGCACGATTGCGGAAAGCGCGCTGCCAAGCACCGGCACCAGATTGAGGAACATGCCACTGCGATTCGGTCCGATCGCCGCCACTCCACGGTTCCAGAACAGGAAGCACAGTACCGACGGGCCAATGCCCAGATAGACATAGCAGGCAAGCACCGTCGGCGTCAGGTTCAGCGGCCGCATTCCCGCCTCCCAGACGGCCAACGGCAACAGCGCAAGCACCGAAACAACCGATAAAACGGCGACAAACGATGTCGGATGGATTGCGAACGGATGTTTCTTGACGAGGACCGTGTAAGCGGCCCAAAACAGCATCGCCAGACAGACGATCAGGTCGCCCGGATTGAACCCCAGGACAGCCGCGCGCGCCGGGTCGCCGGCGATGATGACCCAGAACGCGCCGGCAAAGCACAGCGTCATTCCGGCGATCTGGCCACGCCTCAGAGGCTCACGCAAGGCCAGCCACGACAGCCCCGTAATGAAGAACGGAACCGTCGCATTGAGCAGCATGGCGTTGATCGCGGTCGTGTGGGCCACACCGGCATAGGAAAGCGCGTTGTAGCCGGCGCCGCCAATCACCGACAACAGCACCAGCACCCATCGCCTGGCACGGATCACCGGCCAGTCGCGCCGCAGATGTGGCCAGGCGAGCGGCAGGATGACCAGTGAGGCAACGATCCAGCGACCAAGCGCCATCATGTTGGGGCCGCTATCGAAGCGCAGCGCACGTGCCGTCACCCAGTTGCCGGCCCACATCAGGCAGGCCATGGTCAGGAGCGCATAGGGCGAGGCGAATAGCCGGAAGAGGGATGGGTTGGACACGGATAGCGTTATTGGCGCCAGACCGCATGCCCGCACCATGCGGTGATTATAGGTGCCCGCCGCGGCTTAAAATGGCCCCATCATGAACAGTGATCACCCAGACGTCATTCCGTTGCCGGACCATGTTTCGGCTGTGGCCGACAACATCGCGCAGGCAAGCGAACTGGCGCATCAGATATATGGATTCAAGCCACTGGGCACGGGAGAGTCGGCCATAAGGCATGCAGAAGCAGTGGCTGCCATGCTGGTCGAATTGCGCTTTGATACAGATGCGGTAGCTGCCGGCTGGTTGTTCGCCTGGCCCAACTTCGATGCGGACTGGCGCGAGCGATGTGTGACGCGCTTGGGCAATGACGTGACGCAATTGCTCGACGGCCTGGCGCGCCTGCACAAGCTGCGCGACGTGACCCGCGGCGCAAGCCACGGACCAGGCGAGCAGGGCCAGACCGAAACCCTGCGCAAGATGCTGCTGGCCATGGTGTCCGACGTACGGGTGGTGCTGATTCGCCTGGCTTCGCGGGTGCAGACATTGCGTCACTTGAGCGCCCAGGCAGCCCATCCGCAAGGTCCGGCGCTGGCACGCGAAACCCTGGACTTCTACGCGCCACTGGCCAATCGCCTCGGCATCTGGCAGCTCAAGTGGGAACTTGAAGACCTGGCTTTCAGATTGATTGATCCGGAAACATATCGCTCCATCGCCACCCTGCTCACCGCGCGCCGTGGCGAGCGCGAATCCTATATCGCGCACGCGATCGAGGCAATCAAGGCGGATTTGCAGCACGCCGGTATCGAGAGCGAAGTTGTCGGCAGACCGAAGCATATCTTCAGCATCTGGAACAAAATGCGGCTCAAGTCGCTGTCGTTCGACGATTTGTACGACGTGCGCGCGCTGCGCGTTCTGGTGGGCAGCGTGCAGGACTGCTATGGCGCCCTGGGCGTGGTGCACAACCTGTGGCAGCCGATACCCAGGGAATTCGACGATTACATCTCGCGCCCCAAGAGCAACGACTATCGCTCGCTGCACACCGCGGTGGTCGGACCGCATGAGCTTGCCCTTGAGGTGCAAATACGCACCCATGAGATGCATCGACAGGCCGAGCTTGGCGTCGCGGCGCACTGGCGCTACAAGGAGTCCGACGCCCGGGATTCCACAAGATCGGTCAGGAGCGCGGGCGGATTCGATGCGAAAGTGGCGTATCTGCGCCAGTTGCTCAATTGGCGCGACGAAGTCGCGCAGGGCGGCAACGCCGCGCAGCCCGACTGGCTGGCGGCGACCCAGAAGGCACGGCTGGACGACAGTATTTATGTGTTGACTCCGCAGGGCCGCGTGATCGATCTGCCGCGCGGCGCCACTGCGATCGACTTCGCCTACCACCTGCATTCCGATCTCGGTCATCGCTGTCGCGGCGCACGGGTGGACGGCGCATTGGTGCCGCTCAACACGCCGCTTGCGACCGGCCAGCGCATCGAGATCGTGACGGCAAAAATTGGCGGGCCGTCGCGCGATTGGCTCAACCCCGCACTTGCCTATCTGGCCAGCCATCGGGCACGAACCAAAGTCAGGCAATGGTTCAGTGCGCAGGAACTGGCAGAGACCAAGGCACAGGGGCGCGCCATGGTCGAACGGGAATTGCAGCGTCTGGGCAAAAGTGGCGCCAACCTCGACCAACTGGCCGCAAGCCTGCAGTTTGGCGGCACAGACGCGCTATTCGCAGCCGCGGCGCGCGGTGAATGGAGTTTGCGCAACATCGCAAGTGCATTCGCGGCCGACGTTCCGGAGCCACCGGACGAGGCTCTCGAAACCAGGCGCAGCCGCATTGATGCCAAGCCTGGACGCGGCATCCTGATCGTCGGAGTTGATCGCCTGATGACCCAGCTTGCGCGCTGCTGCAAGCCAGCGCCGCCGGATCCGGTCTGCGGCTTTGTCGCGCGCGGCAAGGGGGTGTCGATTCACCGTAGCGATTGCAGCAACCTGGGTAACCTGCTCAAGCGCAATCCGGAACGCATGATCGAGACGCGCTGGGGCGATGCCACGGACGGCCTGTTCGCAGTCGATGTCGAAATCGAAGCCCATGACCGGTCGGGGTTGTTGCGCGACATCGGCGAGGTGTTCTCGCGTGAGCATGCCAACGTGACAGCATCGCGAACGGCAACCCGGCGCCAGACCGCTCGCATGCTGTTCACCATCGAGATATCCGGCCTGGCCAGCCTTGAAAACGTCCTCGTCGCATTGCGCGCGGTCAAGGGTGTGCTGACAGCCAGGCGCGCCTGAGGTCCGCTGCCCCCGCCGTTCCCTGGATCTACCGCGACCGCAAGCGGCCGGCAAAGCAATCCGCGCACCAAGATCGCCACCGTCCGCGCCGCATGGCCTTGGACAGCCGGGGCAAAACGCGCTAAACTTGTGTTTTGCTGGCGCGTAGCTCAGCTGGTTAGAGCACCACCTTGACATGGTGGGGGTCGTTGGTTCGAGTCCAATCGCGCCAACCAGCATTTACTGTGAGAGAAGTGATGAAAGCGAGCGTTATGACACCGCTGACTAGCCGGGAGATCCGCTGATCAGGCTTGCGCTCGTCTTCGTTTGATGCAAAAAAGGCGTGGCTGTCAAGTCCACGCCTTTTTTATTTTGAGGAGTTGAAACCATGATTTCCGTGCAATTGCCTGACGGCTCGCAGCGCACGTTCGACAAGGCGGTGACGGTTGCGGAGGTCGCCGCATCGATCGGCCCCGGTCTTGCCAAGGCCGCACTGGCCGGTAAAGTCGACGGCCTGCTGGTCGATACCAGCTATCTGATCGCCTCCGATGCGCAACTGGCAATCATCACCGAACGTGACGCCGACGGCCTGGACCTGATTCGCCATTCAGCCGCGCACCTGCTGGCCTATGCGGTCAAGGAGCTGTTCCCGGATGCGCAGGTCACCATCGGTCCGGTGATCGAGAACGGTTTTTTCTACGATTTTTCGTACAAGCGCCCGTTCACCCCCGAGGACCTGACGGCGATCGAGAAAAAGATGATCGAGCTGGCCAAACGGGACGAGAAAGTCACGCGTGAGGAATGGCAGCGCGACGACGCCGTGAAATTCTTCGAGTCCATCGGCGAGAAGTACAAGGCCGAGATCATCGCCTCGATTCCGGCCGACCAGAAGATCGGGCTGTATCGCGAAGGCAACTTCATCGACCTTTGCCGCGGGCCGCATGTGCCGTCCACCGGCAAGCTCAAGCATTTCAAGCTGATGAAATTAGCCGGTGCCTACTGGCGCGGCGACTCCAGGAACGAGATGTTGCAGCGTATTTACGGCACGGCCTGGGCTACGAAGGAAGACCTCGACCAATACCTGCACATGCTCGAAGAGGCCGAGAAGCGCGACCACCGCAAGCTCGGCACCGCGCTCGATTTGTTTCACCTGCAGGACGAGGCGCCGGGCCTGGTGTTCTGGCACCCGAAAGGCTGGTCCCTGTGGCAGCAAGTCGAGCAATACATGCGGCATGTCTACCAGGACAACGGCTACCTCGAGGTGAAGTGCCCGCAGATTCTCGACCGTCGCCTGTGGGAGCGCTCCGGTCACTGGGAGAACTACAAGGACCACATGTTCACCACCGCCTCCGAGCATCGCGACTACGCGCTCAAGCCGATGAATTGTCCGGGCCACGTCCAGATCTTCAATTCCGGCCTGCGCTCATATCGCGAATTGCCGCTGCGCTATGGCGAATTCGGCCAGTGCCACCGCAACGAAACCTCGGGCTCGCTGCACGGCATCATGCGGGTGCGTGGCTTCACCCAGGATGACGGGCACGTGTTTTGCACCGAGGACCAGATCCAGGGTGAATGCATAGCCTTCACCCGGCTATTGCAAAAGGTGTATCGCGATTTCGGCTTCAACGACGTCATCTACAAGCTCTCGACCCGCCCCGAGAAGCGCGTCGGGTCCGACAGTTCCTGGGACAAGGCCGAAAAGGCTCTGGCCGAATCACTCGACGCGGCCCAAGTCGAGTGGCAGGAACTGAAGGGCGAAGGTGCGTTTTACGGCCCCAAGATCGAGTATTCGCTCAAGGATGCGCTCGGCCGTGTTTGGCAATGCGGCACCATGCAGGTGGATTTCAACATGCCGGAGCGCTTGGGCGCCGAGTATGTCGGCGAAGACAACATGCGCCACATTCCGGTGATGCTGCACCGCGCGATCGTAGGTTCGATGGAGCGATTCATCGGCATCCTGATCGAAAACTCCGCCGGCGCCCTGCCCGCATGGCTGGCGCCGCTTCAAGCAGTGATCGCACCGATTACCGATGCGCAGTCGGGTTACGCCACCGAAATACAACAATCCCTTAAGAAACACGGATTTAGAGTCGACGCCGATTTGCGCAACGAGAAGATTTCATATAAAATCCGTGAACATAGCTTGCAAAAAGTGCCGTATCTTCTTGTGGTTGGCGACAAGGAGAAGGCCGCAGGCACCGTGGCCGTCCGGGCCCGGGGCAATCACGATTTGGGTGTGATGCCCGTCTCAGCTCTCATCGAACGTCTTGCGACGGAAGTTTCGAGCCGAACCCAGGGTTTAGCGGACCGGCCTGTTTTTAGTTGAATCAAAGGAGAAGCTCATAGCTCAGGAACGCGCGCAGCGCCTCAACGGGGAAATAACCGCCCGTGAGGTGCGACTGGTTGGTGTAGAAGGAGAGCCGCTCGGGGTCGTATCGATCGCCGATGCACTGCAAAAGGCCGAGGTAGCCGATCTTGATCTGGTGGAAATCGCACCGCAAGCCGAGCCCCCTGTGTGCCGCATCATGGATTTCGGCAAGTTCCGTTACCAGGAACAGAAAAAAGCCCATGAAGCCAAGCAGAAGCAGAAGCAGATCCAGGTCAAGGAAATCAAATTCCGACCGAACACGGACGACGGCGACTACAACATCAAGATGCGCAACCTGCTCAAGTTCATTGAGGAAGGCGACAAGGCGAAAATCACCTTGCGCTTTCGCGGGCGCGAGATGGCACATCAGGAATTCGGGCAGCGCCTGCTGGAAAGGGTCCGCACTGACACGGCCGAACATGCGGTCGTCGAGCAGTTTCCGAAGATGGAAGGCCGGCAATTGATCATGGTGCTGGCGCCGAAAAAAAAGGATCTGGTGGTCAAGAAAAAGCCGGATGCCAAACCGGAAGCCAAACCGGCACCGGCGGTCAGCAGCAACACCGCCTGACCTGGAAATTTTTAGTGCCCGCAGTGGAGTGATTGCGGTGGTAGTCAGGTTGCAACCGATACGCGCGGCTTGCACGAATGCGCGTGATCTGTAGGCAAACCACAATAAGTGATGTCCTGGTCCATGAAGCGTCCCCATCGGGGTCCACCTGTGCGTCACAATGCAATGGAGTAGTCATGCCCAAGATGAAAACCAAGAAGAGCGCTGCGAAGCGTCTCGTCGTCCGTCCGGGTGGCACAGTCAAGCGCGGTCAAGCATTCAAGCGCCATATCCTGACCAAGAAAACCACCAAGAACAAACGTCAACTGCGCGGCACCGTTGGTGTCTTCGAGACCGACATGAAGTCGGTTTCGCGGATGCTGCCGTACGCTTAAGTTCCGACCATCGTTCCAGGTTCACATTTTCGTCAGGAGTAAGCCATGCCAAGAGTCAAACGTGGGGTAACGGCGCGCGCGCGCCACAAGAAAATTCTCACCCTGGCCAAGGGTTATCGCGGCCGCCGGGGTAACGTCTTCCGCATCGCCAAGGAAGCGGTGATGAAGGCAGGGCAGTATGCCTATCGCGACCGCCGCAACAAGAAACGTGTGTTTCGATCGCTGTGGATCGCCCGCATCAATGCCGCGGCGCGTGAACACGGCCTGACGTACAGCGTGTTCATGAACGGCCTGAAAAAAGCCGCGATCGAGGTTGACCGCAAGGTGCTTGCCGACTTGGCCGTGATGGACAAGGCGGCGTTTGCGCAGATCGTGGGCCAGGTCAAGGGCGCAGCAGCCTGAGGCAATGCTTGTGAGTGCAAAAAGGCTGCGCTATTTTCGCAGCCTTTTTTGTTTCTGTCTCTGCCATGGCGCGCCATGTGTATCGGTGCGTCGGGCTGGTGAATGGCGTTCGCGCAAATGTTCGCGAACAGTTGAGAATCGCATGATTCGTTGCAAAGACAGGCCGCTGGCAAGACTGGCATGTTTTTGGAAGCGATCGTCAATGTTTTCCGAGGCTTAAGGCACACCCCATGTCAGACCTCAGTACACTGGTCACCCAGGCGTGCAGCGAATTCACGGCAACCGCCGATCCTGCGCACCTTGAAGAAGCCAAGGCACGCTATCTGGGCAAGGCCGGCGTCATCACCGAGTTGCTCAAGGGCTTGTCGAAGTTGCCGGTCGAGGAGCGCCGCGCGCACGGCGAGACCATCAACGTGGCCAAGAATCAGATCGAGGCCGCGCTGATCCGGCGCCGCCAGGAGCTTGCGGATGCCAAGTTGCACGCCCGACTGGCCGCCGAAGCACTGGACATCACCTTGCCGGGTCGCAATCCTGCGCGCGGTGGCCTGCATCCGGTGATGCGCACGCAACGTCGCGTCGAGGCGATCTTTCGCTCGATCGGCTTCGATGTTGCCGAAGGTCCGGAGATCGAAACCGACTGGTACAACTTCAGCGCCTTGAACAGTCCGGAAAACCACCCCGCCCGCTCGATGCAGGATACGTTCTATGTGGACGCGCGCGACAGCCAGGGCAAGCAGCTATTGCTGCGCACCCATACCAGTCCGATGCAGGTGCGCTACGCCAACATCCACGCGGCGCGCTACAAGGGCCAGGCCGCGATGGCGCCGATCAAGGTGATCGCACCGGGACGCACCTATCGGGTCGACAGTGACGCCACCCATTCACCGATGTTCAACCAGGTCGAGGGCCTGTGGATCGACGAAGACATCAGCTTCGCCGACCTGAAGGGTGTGTTCCTCGACTTCATGCGCACGTTCTTCGAAGACGAGAATATCGTCGCGCGATTTCGCCCCTCGTATTTTCCGTTTACCGAACCTTCGGCTGAAATCGACATCGCGTTTTCCAGCGGCCCGCTGAAGGGGCGTTGGCTCGAGGTATCCGGCGCGGGCCAGGTGCACCCCAGTGTGGTGCGCAATTTCGGGCTCGATCCGGAGCGCTACATCGGGTTCGCGTTCGGATCCGGGCTTGAACGCCTGACCATGCTGCGCTACGGCATCGGCGATCTGCGCCTGTTCTATGAAGGCGATCTGCGCTTTCTGAAACAGTTCAACTAGCCTCCACGCGGCACCTGCGAAGCAGGGTGAAGCACGAATCCAATCCTCGGGATCAACGATGAAATTCTCCGAAAGCTGGCTTAGAACCCTGGTCAACCCGGCATGGACCAGCGCAGAACTGGCGCATGCATTGACCATGGC
>JAYTDE010000764.1:0-6475 GCA_043736195.1 Burkholderiales bacterium
TTCCTGCGCGCGGCGCCGCGCGGTCTTTACGTGGCGAGCGGCGAGATCGAGAAGCGCGGGCGCCAGCTGGTGTTCAGCCGCGCCAGCCTGGCCAGCGCCGACGATCCTGACCGGCCGGTGGCAACGGCCACCTCCACCCTGGTGATCATCGGCTGAAGCGCCGCGCGACACGGCAGCGCCCCCGTCAACACCCTGCGCGAGCACGGCTCCATGCGACCCATCCTCGAGCGCGGCATGCCGCATCCTTTCTCCGGCATCGACGTGCCCTGGCTTTTGGCCGAGCGCGCGCGGTCGCGCCGCGCTCATCCGTTCATCATCTGGGAGCCGTTCGAGGGCTTGCCGGAGACCATCACCTACGGGCAATTCCATCAGCGCGTCGGCCGCATCGCAGGAGGCCTGACGCGGCGCGGCGTGCGTGCCGGCGAGCGCGTGCTGATCCACCTGGAGAATTGCCCCGAAACCCTCTTGTCCTGGTATGCCTGCGCCTGGATCGGCGCGGTGGCGGTCACCACCAATGCGCGCGCCGCCGACGACGAGCTGGCCTACTACGCCCTGCACAGTGGCGCGGTGGGCGGCATCACCCAGCCCAAATTCGCTGCGCGGGTGGCGGCCACCTGCCGAGGCCTCGCCTGGCTGGCAGTCACTTCGACCGACGGCGGCGATGCGCCACATCGTCCGCCGGATGCAGACAGCCGCTTCGAGGCGCTGGACGGCGAACCGCCCGCACAACGCGCGCCCGACCCGCTGGCGCCGTGCAGCGTGCAATACACCTCCGGCACCACCGCGCGCCCGAAGGCTGTTCTGTGGACCCATGCCAACGCACTGTGGGGTGCGCGCATCAACGCCGCGCACGAAGACCTGCGAGCCGATGATGTGCACCTGGTGTATCTGCCGCTGTTCCACACCAATGCGCAGGCCTATTCGGTGCTGGCAAGCCTGTGGGTGGGCGCCACCTGCGTGATCCAGCCGCGCTTCTCGGCCACCCGCTTCTGGCCGGTATCGCTTACGCGCCGCTGCACCTGGACCTCCCTCATTCCTTTTTGCGTCAAGGCGCTGATGGCGCAGCCGGTGCCGCCGGCGCACCACTATCGCTGGTGGGGCTCGGCGGTCAGTGCGCCGCCGGCCGACGCGCATTTCGGCGTGCGCACCCTGGGCTGGTGGGGTATGACCGAGACCATCACCCACGGCATCGTCGGCAGCCTGCATTTGCCCAACGTGCCCCTGTCGATCGGCCGCCCGGCACCGGAATACGAGATCGCAATTGTCGACAACGACAAGCGGCCGGTACGCGAGGCGCGCGCCATCGAACCCGGCGGCAGCGGCCACCTGGTCATTCGCGGCGTGCGCGGGCTCTCGCTGTTCCAGGAATACCTCGGCAACCCGGCGGCCACCGCCGCCGCCTTCGACCCCGAGGGCTGGTTTCGCACCGGCGACCGCGTCAACCTGCTGGAAGACGGCTCGATCCAGTTCGGCGACCGTGACAAGGATATGCTCAAGGTGGGTGGTGAGAACGTCGCGGCTTCCGAGATCGAGCGCGTGATCATGGCGGTACCGGGCGTGCATGAATGCGCGGTGGTGGCCAGGAAACACCTGATGCTTGATGAGGTGCCGATCGCCTTCGTGCTGCCGACCCCCGATTGCGCGCCGGACCTGGCCGCGCGCGTGCTGGCTGCCTGCGCGACGCAACTGGCCGATTTCAAGCATCCGCGCGAGATTCGCGTGGTCGACGCCCTGCCGCGCTCGACCCTGGAGAAGATCGCCAAGGCGGAGTTGCGCAGGCGCGTCGCCGACGAGGGCGCGACCTGAGTCGCCGTCGCGTGGGCCGGCACACGGCGCTGCCGCTGGGCGCGCCGGCCACCAGCGTGGTTGCGACCATGCCCGGCGTGTTGCGCGACAATGCAGGTCCGCTCAGATCGGCATCCTCTTGACCGCACCTCCTCCGCCTGCCGCCGGCAGCACCACCGCGGCACCTGCCAATCCGCTGCTCAGCGCGCCGATCCTGCCCACCCTGGTGCGCTTCGCCTTGCCCAACATGGTGGCCATGCTGGCAACCGCCCTGGCCACGGTGGCGGAGACCGCGTATGTCGGCAGCCTGGGCACGCCGGCCTTGGCCGGCATGGCGCTGGCGTTTCCGATGGTCATGCTGCAGCAGATGATGTCGGCCGGCGCCATGGGCGGCGGCGTGTCCTCCGCCGTCAGCCGCGCGCTGGGCGCCGGCGACTTGAAGCGCGCCAACGCCCTGGCCGTGCACGCGATGTGGATCGGCATCGCCGCCGGCGTTTTTTTCACCGTGACTTTCCTGATGCTGGGCGAAGCGCTATACGCGCTCCTGGGCGGCAAGGGTGAGGCGCTGAAGCAGGCGATCGCCTATTCCAACATCGCGTTCTGCGGCTCGGTCGGGGTGTGGCTCACCAACACCTTCGCCGCCGTGCTGCGCGGCGCGGGCAACATGCGGGTGCCGTCCGTGACGGTGTTCTCGGTGGCCGCCATCCAGGTGGTGGTGGGCGGCACGTTGGGCCTGGGACTGGGGCCGTTCCCAAAGCTGGGCATGCCGGGCATTGCCGCCGGCCAGTTGTGCGCCTATACCGGCGGCGCGCTGTTCCTCTATTTCTACCTGCGCTCGGGGCGCGCGCGCCTGCGCCTGGCGCCCTCGGCGACGCTGCTCGACAGCGCCCTGTTCCGCGACATCCTCAAGGTCGGCGCCGTGGCCCTGCTCTCACCTTTGCAGACCGTGCTCACGGTGCTGATCCTGACGCGCTTAGTCGCCCATTTTGGGATAGAAACCCTGGCCGGCTACGGTATCGGCGCACGGCTGGAATTCCTGCTGGTGCCAATCTCCTTCGCCTTCGGCGTGGCCTCGGTGCCGCTGGTGGGCATGGCGGTGGGTGCAGGCCTGGCCGCACGCGCCCGTCGGGTGGCGTGGACCAGTGCCGCGCTGGCCGGCGCCATGCTGACTGTGATCGGCCTGGTGCTGGCGCTGATGCCGGACCTGTGGGGGCGCAACTTCACCAGCGACGCCACGGTGCTGCGCTCGGCGGCCACTTACTTCATGTGGTCGGGCCCGTGCTACGGCCTGCTCGGCATGGGTCTCTCACTGTATTTTTCTTCGCTCGGTGCCGGCCATGCATTGGGACCGGTGTTAGCCGGCACCCTGCGCTTGGGCGTGGTGGCCGCCGGCGGCTGGGCGATTGCCGCCACCGGCGCGCCGCCATGGACTGTATTCGCGCTGGTGGGTCTGGGCATGGTGACCTATGGCCTGGCCACCGCCGCGGTGGTCCATTTCTCCAATTGGGGTGCGCGCCGATGACAAAGCCGCGCTTCGACGACTGCCTGCGTGCATCGATCGCGCAAAACCTCAAGCAACTCAAGGGTGATGATGGCGATCACTCCGGCCTCAAGCCCGCCGCGGTCTGCGTCATCGTCACCGACGACGGCGCCGGCGGCGCCTCGCTGGTGCTGACGCTGCGCTCACGCAAGCTCAATGCCCACGCCGGCCAGTACGCGCTGCCGGGCGGGCGCCTGGATGCCGGCGAAAGTGCGGTGCAGGCGGGCCTGCGCGAGGCGCGCGAGGAAATCGGGCTGCACCTGGAGCCAGGGTCGGTGCTGGGTTTTCTGGATGACTTTCCGACCCGCTCCGGCTACCTCATCACGCCGCTGGTGGCCTGGGCGCCGGCGGGTGTGTCAATGCAGGCCAACCCGGATGAAGTCGAGGCGATTTATCGCATCGGCTTTGACGACTTGAACCGCCCCGGCGTGCCCGAATTCGTCTCCATCCCCGAGAGCGACCGGCCGGTGATCCGCTACCCGCTATTGGGCACGCGCATCCATGCGCCCACCGCGGCGGTGATCTACCAGTTCATGGAGGTGGCGGTGCACGGGCGGCCCACGCGCGTGGCGCACCTGGAGCAGCCGGTGTGGGCCTGGCGCTAAAGGCGCGCGCGGCTTTGCGTTGTCATCTCAGCTTCACAGCCGCGTAAGCGCCAACCCAATGGCCCCCTCCCCTTCAAGGGGAGGGTCGGGGTGGGGATAGGGGAGGCTGTGGCGCTTACCGATGCAGCAAGGCCCCATCCCCCTCCTGGCCTCCCCCTTGAAGGAGGAGGAATCAGCGACCGGCTACCCCACTCATGACATTGCGTGACGCCACCACCGCCTGGCGCAACCACTCATCCCAACCGAGCACGGGCGCCCGCGTGTCGGACGGCGTCTCGATGCAGATCGGCGCTCTCGCCGGCAGGCGATTGAACAGGCCCAGAAGGTCTAGCCCACCTTCACCCGGCAGCCCGCGTTCGCAACGCGCCGCATGGATCAGGCCTTCGATCGTGTCGGGGCCCGTGAGCGGCCCGTCGCAAATCTGCGCGTAGTTGAGCCAGGCGTTGGGCAAATCGTCCAGTTCTTCCAGGCGGCAGCCAGCACGCGCGAAGTGCAGCGCGTCGACCAGGATGCCGCCATTTGGTTGCGCGGCGGCGGCGACGATGCGCCTGGCGGCGGCGAGGTCGCGCACAGCAGTCCACGGCATGAATTCGAAGTCAGCTGTCAAACCCAAAGGCAGCAACGCCTCGCAGACTCGCGCGAACGCCGCCGCGGTGCGCGCCTCATCGGGGTCGTCGCCGGCCACCAGCACATGCGCGGCGCCCAGCGCAGCGGCGGTCTCGAAAAACCCCTTGAATGCTTCGAGATCGAAGGCCGGGCCGATGCGCACCATCTCGATATCGAGAATGCGCATGCCGGTGGCCGCCTTGACCGCCAGGGTTTCGCGCAATAGCGCCGGATCGTCCATCAACCGGTGCGCGATGCCACCTGGCGCCGCCGGCAGCATGCGCACGCCGATGCCGTCAGCGCCGGCGCGTGCCGCGGCCTCCAGCAGGCGCGGTGGCGGCAGCGCCAGGGCAGTGAGGGGGCCGATGCAGAATTGTCGCGTCATGGTGCTTGAGTCCGTGAAGTTGCGGGCAGGAGCGCCAGGTGGCCTGGCCCGCGTGATTGTTCAGGCGCCCAGTGTTACCGCTTGGCCGCTGGTGGCGGCCGCATGCACCGCCAGCGTCGCCTCGAGCGTGCGCAGGCCATCCCACCCGGAACAGAGCGGTGCAATACCGTTTTCAACCACCGCGCGCAAATGCCGCAATTGTTCGGCATACGGGTCGCCGGTATGCACCTGGGTGCGCTCGGCGGTCAGCGGTTCGTGCCAGCCGCGCGCGCCGCGATAGCGCCACACCTCCAGCCGCGGCAGGGTGAGCGAAGCCTCTGTGCCGCACAGGTAGTGGCTGTTGACATCCTGGCGCGGATAGTGCGCGGCCTCGCCGGCGGCCAGGTCCCAGTTCCACGGCGCGGTCGCGGTATCGGTTACGGAAATTGTGCCGAGCACGCCATTGGCAAACGTGAGCATGATCGCCGCCGTATCCTCGACCACGTGGCCGCGCACGGCGTTGGAAGTCACCGCCTGTACGCTGCTGATCTCGCCCAGCAGGAAGCGCAAGAGATCGATGTCATGAATCAGGTTGATCAGCACCGGCCCGCCGCCGGGTTCACGGCGCCATGCTGTTTCGAAATAGGCATCGGGCTTGAGCCAGGTCGACAGCGCCGTCACCGATACCGGCCGACCGAGAACACCGGCCTCGACCATGCGTTTGGCCGCACTGATGATCGGGTTGTGGCGGCGCTGGTGGCCGACCATCAGCGGCACGCCGCGCGCGGCAGCCGCCTCGCACAGGCGCCTTGCTTCCGGCACGCTGTCGGAGATCGGTTTTTCCACCAGCAGCGCCACGCCGCGCTCGATGCAATCGATGCCGATATCGACATGCTGCGCATTGGGCGTGGCCACGATCGCGCAGGCCGGTCGCACCGCGTCCAGCATGGCGCGATGATCGGCGTACCAGGGGACACCAACGCCGGCGGCGAACTCGCGTGCGCCCGCGGCGGGATCGGCGATCGCCGCGATCGTCACCGCATCGCTGCGTATGCCGCGTTCGACATGCGCGCGACCGATGCCGCCGGCACCGATGATCGCGATCGGCATGCGCGTGGCCGAAACCAGGTTTAACATACAGCCCTCTGCTTTCCCGCAACGGCGGATAATCCGCTTCTGTTGCAATTCTATCGAGCGTCGGCAAGTGCGTCCGGCAGCCTGCAGGCAGGCATGTGCCAGGCGGCTTGCCCCGAATGCGCGCCACCGACACTCCCGCCCCCATGTCGCAAACATTCAGGCAACTTGTCACGACCGAGAAGCCACTGGTGATGCCCGGTGCGCATGACGCCCTGTCGGCGCTGCTGATCCAGCAGGCCGGCTTCAAGGCGGTATTCATGGGCGGCTTTCCGATCGCCGGGGTGCGCTACGGCGTGCCCGACATCGGCCTGTTGGGCGCGCGCGAATTCGCCGACGCCTATCGCGACATGCTGGCGGTGACCGACCTGCCGGCGCTGGTGGATGCCGACAACGGCTATGGCGATCACAAGAACGTGGTGCATGTGGTGCACAACCTCG
>JAYTDE010000765.1:0-3429 GCA_043736195.1 Burkholderiales bacterium
TCGGCACCGCGATAGGCCATGTGCACGGTCTGCATCACCGCGCCGATGGCGGCAATCGCCAGGTAGGCGAAGATGAATTGCGGGATGTTCGGCAACTGCACCGCCACCACCTCACCACGCGCAACGCCGAGGCGCTGCAGGGCGTCGGCCAGGCGCGCCACCTCGTCGCGCAGTTGCGCGTGGGTCCAGCGTTGCTCTCCCAGGCGCAAGGCCAGGCGTTGACCATGTACCGACGCATTGCGCGTCAGCCAGTCGCCCAGCACGTCGTCGTTCCACCAGCCGGCGGCGCGATAAGCGGCGCTACGTGGCGCGTCGAATTCGATTTCTATCCCCGCCATGATCAGCCGCGTGCCGCCCGCGCCGGCTCGGCGCGCGCAAAGCCGTCGTAGAGGTCGAGCATGCGCTCGAACCAAGGCGTAAGTGTATCGTCGGCTTCGAGCACCGGCGCGGCATCGATGATGCGCGCCCATTGCAGCGGGCTCATGGCGATATAGTCGGCATAGCAGGGGGCTGCGCCGCCCAGATAGGCCTGGCCGCGCAGGGTTGCGCGCAAGGGGTCGAGCGCGCGACGAAACGCCTTCCGCGAGGCTTCACGCGTCGCCTGCATTTCCTCCAGCGTCTTGCCGAAGCCCTTCTCGAAACCGGCACGCAAATGCGCGGCATCGCCGGCGTCGACCATTTGCGTGACCGCCAATGCGCAAGCCGGCGCCAGGGCGGCCATCCACTGCCGATCGGCTATGGCATTGACAAGCCGGCATAAACCAGCCGCAGTGGCGCCGCCAAACAGGCTGGGCAAATCGGGAAAGGTGACTTCCAGATATTCGGCGATCTTCCAGGAATCGAACACCACGTTTTCGCCATGGCGAATGATCGGCACCTTGCCCTGCCCCGAAAAATCGATCGCCGCCTTGTCCGAGACGCGTACCGGCACCGATTCGAAGGCCAGGCCCTTGTGGCGCAGCGCCATGCGTGACCGCCAGGAAAAGGAACTGTAGTGCGCGCCATCGGGGGCGCCGAGTTCGTAAAGAGTCAGCATGAAGGGGGGTTCGGTAAGCTTGGAGAGTTGGGGCAGGAAGCGCTTGAATCGATCGCAATTGCCTCGCAATTACTTTAGGTCTAAACTATTTACATGTCAATCGTCAACACAACGCCCAACAGCCGGAGGCACTCGTGAAAATCCTGCACCCCCCTGGCTGGGCAAAGCCACGCGGTTATTCGAACGGTATCGCGGCGCGTGGCACCCTTGTGATGATCGGCGGCCAGGTCGGCTGGGATCCGGTCGTAAGCGGCGCCGGCGGTCAGGGTGTGTGGCACGCACGCGACTTCGCCGGGCAAACGCGGCAGGCCCTGGCCAACATCGTAACCATCCTGGCCGAGGCCGGCGGCAAGCCTGAGCATCTGGTGCGGCTTACCTGGTATGTGCTGGACCGCGATGAATACGTCGCAGCGTGGCCTGCCGTGGGTGCCGCCTACAAGGAAATCATCGGACGCCATTTCCCGCCGATGTCGGCCTTCGGAGTGACCGCGCTTATCGAGCCAGAAGCGAGGCTGGAGATCGAAGCCACCGCAGTGGTGCCCGACTAGCATTAGTCATCGCCTGCGGCAGGACGCGACTGCCGCACCGGTTCGATCCACCAGATTGCTGGTGCCGGAGGCACGGCCCTTGCGTTAAGCGTTGTCGGCGAGCACTTCGGATAAGGCGAGGCGACCGACTGCGTCCAACACGCAAAACCGAGTGGCGACCGCAAATCAGCGGTCTATAATTCTCCCTCCCGAAAGACCCGATTCCACCGAGGCACCCATGCTTTCCCCGCAAAAAGTCAAAGCCCAATTCCAGTGGGACGACCCACTGTTGCTCAACGACCAGTTGAGCGAGGACGAGCGCATGGTGCGCGACGCCGCCAACGACTACTGCCAGTCGAAACTCGCGCCGCGCATTCTCGAAGCGTTTCGCCATGAAAAGACCGACCCCGCGATTTTTCGTGAAATGGGCGAGATCGGCCTCCTGGGGCCAACGCTGCCGACCGAGTACGGCGGCCCGGGCCTCAACTATGTGGCCTATGGCCTGATCGCGCGCGAGGTCGAGCGCGTCGATTCCGGCTATCGCTCGATGATGAGCGTGCAGTCGTCGCTGGTGATGCTGCCGATTTTCGAATTCGGCTCCGAAGAGCAGCGCCAAAAATACCTGCCCAAACTGGCCAGCGGCGAGTGGATCGGCTGTTTCGGATTGACTGAACCCAATCATGGCTCCGACCCGGGCTCGATGATCACCCGCGCCAAGAGCGTGCCCGGCGGTTTTTCGGTGACCGGCGCCAAGATGTGGATCTCCAACTCACCCTTCGCCGATGTGTTCGTGGTGTGGGCCAAGAACGACGAAGGCCGGATTCGCGGCTTCATTCTGGAAAAAGGCATGAAGGGCCTCTCGGCCCCGGCGATCCACGGCAAATTCGGCCTGCGCGCCTCGCTCACCGGCGAAATCGTGATGGACGAAGTATTCGTGCCGGCCGAAAACGAATTGCCGAATGTAGAGGGCTTGAAAGGCCCGTTCACCTGCCTCAATTCCGCGCGTTACGGCATCGCCTGGGGCGCCCTGGGTGCGGCCGAAGACTGCTGGCACCGTGCGCGCCAGTATGTGCTCGACCGCAAGCAGTTCGGCCGCCCGTTGGCGGCCAATCAGCTGATCCAGAAAAAACTGGCCGACATGCAGACCGAGATCACCTTGGGCCTGCAGGGATGCATGCGCCTGGGCCGCATGAAGGATGAAGGCAGCGCGGCGCCTGAAATCACCTCGCTCATGAAGCGCAATTCATGCGGCAAGTCGCTCGACATCGCGCGTGTCGCGCGCGACATGCTGGGCGGCAACGGCATCTCCGACGAATACGGCATCATCCGCCACATGGTGAACCTCGAAGTGGTCAACACCTATGAGGGCACGCATGACATTCATGCGCTGATTCTCGGGCGCGCGATGACCGGGATTCAGGCGTTTCAATAGGCAAGCAGCCCCGACCGCCCTCGCGCCATCGGAGATGCGCTTCGGTTGGTGAAGGTCGAGGCTTTCCGTTGTACGTGTGCCGCGCTTTCATGCGCTGCGCAGCCCGCGCATGACAATCATCGGGCCGCGCGCGAAGCGATCGCCGGCGCAATAGCCTGACGCGCAATCTCACTCCAGCTTCAAGCCGATCGCCTTGATCAGCGCGCCCCAGTTACGCGCCTCTTCCGGCAGCCCCGCAGCGAACTCCGCCGGCTGCGAGCCGACCGGAATCAGGCCGGACTCGCGCAAGCGCTTCTGCGCCTCGGGAGCGGTGAGCGCGGCTCGAAACTCCGCCGCCATGCGGGCAAGCACCGCCTCCGGTGTGCCGCGCGGTGCGACCAGGCCCCACCAGCTGCGCGGCATCTCGCGCTGCAGGGCCGCGTAGCCAGCCTCGG
>JAYTDE010000766.1:0-5874 GCA_043736195.1 Burkholderiales bacterium
GATGACCTTGCCACCGCCCTCGAGGTAGCCGAACAGGCGTTCGCGGTCGCTCTGCGCCAGGCTTGGCGCCTCGGCCAGCAGGGCGCGGCCGGCCGTAAGCGCACCGGCATCACCGGCTTCCTGGTAGCGATCGCGCAGTTCCTTGTAACGGCGCGCGCCCTTGCTGCCCAGGCGCCTGACCGCCTCCAGCGCCTTTTCTTCGTAACCGGTTTCCTTGCCGTACAGGTGATTGAAGCGGCGCGCCACTTCGCGCGTGAATTCCACATGCGGCACCTGGTCTTCGCCCACCGGCACATGCTGGGCACGATAAATCAGGATATCGGCCGCCTGCAGCAAAGGGTAGCCCAGAAAGCCGTAGGTGGTGAGGTCCTTTTCGGTGAGCTTTTCCTGCTGATCCTTGTAGGTGGGCACCCGTTCCAGCCAGGATAGCGGCGCCATCATCGACAACAGCAGGTGCAGTTCCGCATGCTGCGGCACCCGGCTCTGCACAAACAACACCGCCTGCGCCGGGTCGATGCCGGCGGCCAGCCAGTCGATCACCATTTCCCGCGTGTTCTGCCCGATCACATGGACTTCGTCGTAATGGGTGGTCAGTGCATGCCAGTCGGCGACAAAAAACAGGCAGGGGTATTCGGCCTGCAGGCGCGCCCAGTTCTTGAGCACGCCGTGATAATGGCCAAGATGCAGGGCGCCGGTGGGCCGCATGCCGGATAAAACGCGTTGGGCGTACATGAGGAAGGTTCTCTACGAAATCAGCGCGGCCAGCGGGTGCAGGATCCAGCCCAGGCTTGCTTGCATGACGCCCAGCAAAGGCAGCATCCAGTAATTGAGAAGATTGGTGGCGGCCAAGGCCAGCACCACGAAAAAGCCGAAAGGTTCAATTTTCGCCACCAGCCGCGCCTGGGTGTAGGGCAGCAGCGCCACCAGCATGCGCCCGCCATCCAGCGGCGGCAGCGGAAAAAGGTTGAGCGCAGCCATCACCAGGTTGACCAGCACACCGGCACGCGCCATGCCCTGGAAAAACTGCTCGTCGATGCCAAGGGCGACCAGCAGCAGCGCGAACAGAGCCCAGAACAGCGCCATCGCGAGATTCGAGGCCGGCCCGGCGAATGCCACCCACAGCATGTCCTGCTTGGGGCGATGCAGGTTGCGGCTGTCGACCGGCACCGGCTTGGCATAGCCGAACACAAACGCCCCGTTGGTGAGAAAGTACAGCAGCAAAGGCATGGCGATGGTGCCGAACGGATCGATGTGACGCAGCGGATTGAGCGACAGGCGGCCCATGATGGCGGCGGTGGCGTCGCCAAAGTGCCGCGCCGCATAACCGTGCGCGGCTTCATGCAGGGTGATGGCAAACAGCACCGGAATCGCGAAAATCGCGACGGTCTGGATCAGGGATTCGTTCACACTGCCAATTTTAACAAACGCCTTCAGTCCAGACCCAATGCCGCCAGCGATCCCGCACCGGCGCGCACCACCCGCGGCGCATCGCCAGTCATGTCGATCACCGACGTAGGTTCCAGGCCGCAGGCGCCACCATCGATGATCAGGTCGACCTGGCGCCCCAGCCGCTCGCGAATCTCCTCGGCATCATTGAGCGGGTCCTCAACATCCGGCAGGATCAGGGTGGTCGAGAGCAGCGGCTCGTCAAGTTCGGTCAGGAGCGCCTGTGCGATCACATGCTGCGGCACTCGCAGGCCGATGCTGCGGCGTTTCGGATGCGCCAGGCGGCGCGGCACTTCGCGGCTGGCTTCGAGAATGAAGGTGTAGGCGCCCGGCGTCGCGGCCTTGAGCATGCGGTACTGGGTGTTGTCGACCTTGGCGAAGTTGGATATCTCCGACAGGTCGCGGCACACCAGGGTGAAGTGATGGGTCTCATCGACCCGGCGAATCGCCCGCAAGCGCTCGGCCGCGGCCTTGTCGCCGATATGACAACCCAGGGCGTAGCAGGAATCGGTCGGGTAGACCATCACCGCGCCACTTTTTACAAGCGTTGCCGCCTGGGCGATCAGGCGCGGCTGTGGATGGGTGGGATGGATGGAGAGAAACTGGGTCATTGTTTGCGGACTAGCCCTGCGCCCGCATTATCATCGATAAGACACGGTGTGGCTGCGACGCAGGATGGAATGGCGCCCGGTCGCGAGCGTCCAGCCACGGCGCGCACGGTCGCCGGCCCCTATGCGGCCAGCCAGCCGCCATCGACCGGGAGCACCACGCCGGTGACAAAGCTGGCGCTATCGGCGGCCAGGAACAACACCGCTTCGGCAATCTCTTCGGCGCGCGCGAAGCGCTGCATCGGGTGGCGCGCCTTCGAACGGTCGCGCGCCGCCTGCGGATCAGGCGCCCGCTCGAAGGCGCGCTTAAGCATCGGCGTGTCGGTGGCTCCAGGCGCTACGGCATTGATGCGAATGCCATCCCCCACATAGTCGAGCGCCATGGTGCGGGTCAGCGCCATCACGGCGCCCTTGGAAGCAATGTATGCACTGTTGCGTTGCCCGCCGGCGACGGCCAGCTGCGAGGCCAGCGTGACAATCGCGCCGCGTTTCGCCGCCTGCATCAGCGGCAATACCGCGCGGCACCATAGCCAGGTACCGTCCACGTTGGTGCGCATCACCGCGGCCCAGTCTGGCGGCGCGGTGGTCGTCACGCTACCGCCGCAGGAAATGCCGGCGGCGGTGACCAATATGTCGATACCGCCCCAGGCGGCGCGTACTGCCGCCACCTGCGCATCGATGGTGGCGACATCGGCCACGTCGCCGGCGCAGGCCATCGCTTCGGCGCCGCCCGCACGCAGCGCCGCGGCCATCGCTTCACTGGCGCCCGCGTCATGATCGACGATCGCAATGCGCGCGCCCGCACGCGCCAGCAGGTGCGCGGTCGCGCCGCCGATCGCGCCGGCGCCGCCGGTGATCACGGCTACCCGTCCCTGCAGTGTCATGCCACGCTCCCATCCTTGTTCGCTTCGAAACACCAGGGATGCCTGCGCATCCAGTCGGCGTAGTGCGTAGCCGATGCCAGCATGCCCCAGCTTGCGGTGAAGCCAAGGTCATTGCCTGCGCGTGCGGTCGCCATCGAGGCGCGGTCGGCAGGCCCGTGCAAGGCCACGTTACCGCTTTCTCCGGCATGCGCCAGACGGCAGTTGAAGCCGCTGCCCGGCATGGCCGCCGCCAGCGCCTTGCCCCATTCCAGCGCCGCGTAGGTCACACCAGTGGAAAAATTGTAGAGCGCATGCGTCGGCGCCGGCGCCTCGATCAGGCGCAGCGCCGCTTGTGCAATGTCGGGCGCGTAAATCCAGTCGCGCAGACAGGGACGCTCCAGCACCGCGGTGGCCCCGGCCCGGGCCAAGAGGGCGATCTGGAACTGTGGCGACATGGTGCTGCGCGCGCCGGTCAATCGCTCCCAAGGCCCGAACGCGGTCGACAGGCGCACGCTGCGCACGTCGATGCGCCAAAGGTCGGCCAGGCGTGCAGCGACGCGTTCGCTGGCAAACTTGGTGATGCCGTAGAGAACCTGCGGATCGGACAGCACGCTTTCGTCGAGCAGACCACCGCCGGGCGGAAAGGCTGCCGCACCCAGGGCCGAACCCGAACTCAGGTTGATCACGCGGCGCACACCGGCGTCGCGCGCGGCGCGCAGCACGCGCACAAGGCCGGTCAGGTTGATGTCGATGATCGTTTCCGGGTCGGCGGCATCGCGCGCCGCGTCGGCGGTGATCGCCGCGCCGTAGACCACGCTGTCGATGCCGCCTTTGAAAGCGGCGGCGATCTGCACGGCGTCACGCACGTCGCCGGTGACCACCGTGCAGGCCGGCCCGATGGCGCGCAATTCGACCAGCGCCTCTTGCGGCACGGCACGATCGAACAGAACGGTCTCGCGCCCGGCGCGCAGCAGCGCCTCCGCGATGTTCAGTCCGATGAATCCGCCGCCGCCTGCGATCAATGTGCGCATCAAAGCCTCAGGTGTTTGGGCCAGCGCATATGCAGGCACCGACATTGAAGCTTACCAGTGCGGCTGCCGATCGGGATTGCCAGTCGGAGTTACCAGTCTTGCCAGACCGGTATCAAATCGCGCGGCAAGGGTGGCAGGCTGCCCGGCTCGACCCGGCTTTCGCCTGGGCCGTGGTAGTCCGAACCGCGCGAGGCGCGAAAACCGAAGCAGCGACACACCTCGGCGAAATGGTTGTACTGATCGCTGGTGTGGCTGCCGGTCATGACCTCGATGGCGCCGCCGCCCAGTTGCTGGAACTCGGTGAAAAAGCGGTTGAGTTGCGGCGTAGAAAGTTTATAGCGCCCCGGATGCGCCACCACCGCAACGCCGCCGGCGGCGAGTATCCATTGCATCGCCTGCGGCAGGCTGGCCCAGTCGTGCTCAACGTAGCCCGGCTTGCCTTCGGTCAGGTAACGGTTGAATGCCTGATGGGTGGATGTGACCTTGCCGGCTTCGACCAGGAAGCGTGCGAAGTGGGTGCGCGACAACAATTCCGGGTTGATCGCATACTTCTTCGCGCCCTCGAACGCACCGTGCACGCCGGCGATTTCCAGATCGAAGGCCATGCGCCGAGCGCGCTCATCGCGCCCGCTGCGAATGCCCTTCAAACCGGCAGCGAGTTGCACATTGTGCGGGTCGATGTTCAGGCCCACGATATGAATGGTGAGATCTTTCTGCGCCGGACCGGGCCGCCAGGTCACCGAGATTTCGACGCCGGGGATAAAGCGCATGCCAAGTGCCGTGGCTGCCTCCTGTGCTTCAGCCAGGCCGCTGGTTTCATCATGGTCAGTGAGCGCCCATACATCGACGCCGCCGGCCCGCGCGCGCGCTGCGACCGCTGCCGGTTTGAGCAGGCCGTCGGAGGCGATCGAGTGCGAATGAAGGTCGACGTTCACGGCCGCGCCAACCCCTGGCCAGGAATCGGCGCGATGAAGTCCTCGATCAATTGCGCCAGCGCACTCGGTTGGTCATGGTGCAGCATGTGGCCGGCGTCTTCGATCGTAGCTTCGGTGTGATTTCGAAAGTGTGACAGGCGCTGGCGATACTCGGCCTCATCGATCCATTTGGTCAGCATTTCCGACTGCCGTGCCGCCACCAAAAGGGTGGGCGCGGTGATCGCCTCCCAGCAGGCTGCCGCTTCTTCCACCCGATACAGGGTGGCGTTGACGATCTTGTGGGCCGGATCGGCCAGCAGCACCACGCGGCCGTCCACCTCGGCGCCCCAGTGGCGCGCCAGGAAGGCGGCCTTCTCGGGCGTCAGACGCGGATTGCCCTTGATCATGCGACGGGCCAGGTCGTCGAAGCTGGCGTAGGGCCTGAGGGTGGGCGGTTCGGCCAGTTGATCCATGAACTTGCGATAGCGCGCCGGCGCTTCGGATGCTGCGGTGCGGCGCATGCCGAAACCTTCTAGACTGACCAGGTGGGCGATTCGCTCGGGACGGATGCCGGCATAGTGGCTGGCGATGTTGCCGCCCAGGCTGTGGCCGATCAGGTGGATCGGCGCTTGCGGCGAATAGTGGCGCACGATGAAATCGAGATCGGCGATGTAGTCGGCGAACCAGTAGGCGTCCGCCTGTGCGCGCTGGGTCAGCCCGTAGCCGCGCCAGTCCGGCGCGACCACGCACCAGTCGCGCTTGAGCGCGTCGACCAGAAACTGGAACGAGGCCGAGACGTCCATCCAGCCATGCACCATGAAGAGCCTGGGGGCGACGGGGTCGCCCCACAGGCGCATGTGGTAAGCCAGCCCGCGGACCGGTATGAACTCGGTGCGGCTGGGTTTCATCGGAAACAAAACGCCGCGCTTGCGGGCGCGGCGGAAAATTGGCGCATAGCAGCATTTTACACGTGCCTTGCAGCACACATCGCGCAAATAGCCGCCCTTTCCCG
>JAYTDE010000767.1:0-3017 GCA_043736195.1 Burkholderiales bacterium
GAGGAGTGTGTCAACGGCCTGCGCGCCACGGCGTTGTGTCCGGGCGAGGTGGCAACCCCGATCCTGAAGAAACGTCCGGTCGAACCGAGCCCGGAAGAAAAGTCGCGCATGCTGCAGGAAGAGGACCTGGGACGCACCATCCGCTTCATCGCCGAGATGCCGCCGCATGTGTGCATCAACGAGCTGGTGATCGCGCCGGTATGGAACCGCATCTACATGGGCGGCGACGACCTCAAGCGCAAGTAGCGCCTGTCGCCGCGCGGCAAGTGGTCGCGCGCAACCGCGCGGCCGCCGGCGACAGTTCGGCGCGACCGCGCCGGTGGGTCAGGCGAGTTGATCCTGGTCCAGCAGGAACACCAACTCGTCGCCGGCACTTACTTCGAGCCAGGTGAAAGGCAGATCCGGGCAGGCGCGCTCCAGCGCGGCGCGATTGTGCCCGATTTCGACCACCAGCTTGCCGCCGCGATTGAGATACGAACGTGCGCGCCGCAGCAGGCTCTTGACCACCACCAGCCCATCATCGCCGCCGGCCAGGGCGATCTCCGGTTCGGCTCGGTATTCCTTGGGCAGGGCGATCATCGACGGTTTGTCGACGTAGGGCGGGTTGCTGATGATCAGGTCGTAGCGCGTCGGGCCTTGGCTCTCGAACAGGTCGGATTGCAACAAATGCACGCGTTCACCCAGCGCGTAGTCGGCGATATTGCGCCGCGCGACCGCCAGCGCATCCGACGAGATATCCACCGCATCGACCTGGGCTTGCGGAAAGGCCAGCGCCGCCAGTATCGCCAGGCAGCCCGAACCGGTGCACATGTCGAGCACGCGGGTGACTTTTTCCGGCGCGTTGATCCAGGGCGCAAGCTGGGTGGCCAGCAGTTCAGCGATGAACGAGCGCGGCACGATGACCCGCTCGTCGACGTAAAAGCGATGTTCGCCCAGCCAGGCTTCCTGGGTCAGGTAGGCCGCCGGGATGCGCAGCTTGGCGCGGCGATCGAGAATCTCGACCACCGCGTTGATCTCGGCTTCGGTCAGGCGTGCGTCGAGGAAGGGCAGGAGCGTGTCCAGCGGCAGGTGCAGGGTATGCAGTACCAGATAGGCCGCTTCGTCATAGGCGCTATTGGAGCCGTGGCCGAAGAAGGCGCCCGCCTCGTTGAGGCTGGAAACACCGTAACGCAGCAGGTCGCGTACGGTGCGAAACGGCATGCCGGATGGGTTGGGCATGGCTGCGTGCCTTGCTCAGGTCGGGCCGGCCGCGGCCGGCGTGCCGAGCAGGCGCGCCAGCGCCCCGCGGTAGATGTCTTTGAGGGGATCGATGGCGGCAATCTCCACGTGCTCGTTGAGCTTGTGGATCGAGGCGTTGACCGGGCCCAATTCGGCGACTTCGCGACATATATCGGCGATGAACCGGCCGTCCGAGGTGCCGCCCGTGGTCGACAACTCCGCGTTCACACCGGTGACCGCGTCAATGCTCGCGGTCAAGGCCGCCACCAGCGCCCCGCGCGGAGTCATGAAAGGCTTGCCCGACACCGACCACGCCAGATCGTAATCGAGGGCGTGGCGGTCGAGCACGGCGCGCACTCTCGATTGCAGGCTTTCGATGGTGGATTCGGTGCAAAAGCGAAAATTGAAATCGATGGTGACGCTGCCGGGAATCACGTTGCTGGCGCCGGTGCCGCCATGGATATTCGATATCTGCCAGGCGGTCGGTGGAAAGTACTGGTTGCCCTGATCCCATTCGATGGCCACCAGTTCGGCCAGCGCGGGCGCCGCCAGGTGCACCGGATTCCTTGCCAGATGCGGGTAGGCGATGTGACCCTGCACTCCCTTGACGGTGAGCCGGCCCGACATCGAGCCGCGCCGGCCGTTCTTGATGGTGTCGCCCAGCCTGTCGACCGCGGTCGGTTCGCCCACGATGCAATAGTCGAGCAATTCACCGCGCGCCTTCAACGCCTCGCACACCTTGACCGTGCCGTTGACGGCGACGCCTTCTTCGTCGGAGGTGACGAGAAAGGCGATCGAGCCTGAGTGATCAGGCGTGCTGGCGACGAACTCCTCGCAGGCCACCACCATCGCCGCCAGCGAGGTCTTCATGTCGGCTGAGCCGCGCCCGTAAAGTTTGCCGTCGCGCACGGTGGGTTCGAACGGGTCGGAATGCCACTGATCCAGCGGCCCGGTGGGCACCACGTCGGTATGCCCGGCGAAGCACAGCACCGGCCCGCCCGCGCCGCGCCGGGCCCACAGGTTGTGCACGCGTTGCGCACCCTCGCCGAAGTGCATGGGCTCAAGGCGAAAGCCGATGTTGGCCAGGCGTTCGCCGATGATGCGCTGGCAATCGCCGTCGGCCGGCGTCACCGAGGCGCGGGCAATCAGCCGGCGGGTCAGTTCGAAAGTGGGAGAGTCTGACATCAGAACAGCGTTTCGTAGGTCTGCGGGGCAAAGCCGATGGTGATGTGCCCGCCCAGGTCGAGCAGCGGGCGCTTGACAATACTCGGCTGCGTTGTCATCAACGCGCATGCGCCGGTCGCCGTTGCGGCAGCGGCGCGCTGGTTGTCATCGAGCTTGCGCCAGGTCGTGCCCTTGCGATTGAGCAGCGCCTCCAGGCCGGCATGTTCGATCCAGCGTGTCGCCAGCGCCGGCGACAGGCCCTCGCGTTTGAAATCATGGAAGCGGTAATCGATCTTGCGCGCGGCGAGCCAGGCCCGTGCGTGGCGCACCTGGTCGCAATTCGCAATCCCGTACAGCGTGACAGCGCCAGCCAATTACTTGATGTCCTCGGTGATGAGCGTGATCTCGGTGAACGAGGCGCCGCCGATTTCGGGTACGTCGCTCGCACTTTTCGGCGCCGCCCCTGGCTTGCCACCCGCAGTCGGTGTGGCGGCGCCCGGCGCGCTGCCGCCCGGCGAGGTCGCGCCTGCCTCGGTATTGTTGAGCAGCCAGATCAGGTTGGTCGGCGAATCGGCATTCGCCATGCCTTCTTCCTGGGTGATCTTGCCTTCGCGGATCATGCGGAAGAACGCCTG
>JAYTDE010000768.1:0-1563 GCA_043736195.1 Burkholderiales bacterium
CGCGCGGGCCGGAGGCCATGACCGTCAGGTTGGCCGCGCGTGCCACCACCGGGTTGCCCGATACCGTTGCGCGCAGGTAAGCGATGCCTCGTGCTTGCAGCAGCGCGGCCATCTCGGCCGAAACTCCGGGTGACACCGTACTTGTATCGGTATAGCGCAAGCCTCTGCGGCCGTTGGCGGCGAGCGCTTGCGCCACCGCGGCAAATGCCGCATCGTTGGGCAGCGAACTGATCAGCACGTCGACCTGACCCGCACAGGCGGCCACGTCGGTGGCGATCTCGCAGCCGGCCATGCGCGCCGCCTCAATCCCCGCCGGCGACGCATCGCAGGCGATCACCCTGAAACCCGCGCCACGCAGGTGGCCGATCATCGGCAGGCCCATCTTGCCGGCGCCGACGAAGCCCAACACCGTCACTCCGGGCGTCGCCAAGTCCATCATGCCGCCTGTTTGAGCTTGAGCGCGGTGAGAATGCGGTCACCGGATGCCGCCAGCGCGGACTGGCGTTGCGCCAGGTCGGCAACCAGCAGCTTGCCGTGCCGCTTTTTCCATTGACCTGCGATCATCACCGAATCGATATTGGCCAGGCTTGTCTGCATCACCACGCTGGCCACCGCGTCATGCACCGGGTGCATGTTGAGCTGCCTCGCATCGATCAATACCAGGTCGGCCTGCTTGCCCGCTTTGAGCGAGCCGATGCGGTCCTGCATGCGCAGCATTTGCGCGCCGCGGATGGTGATCCAGGACAGCGCCTCGCGCACCGGCACGGTCGAGGTGTCGGGAATGGTGGCATGCGCGGCACGATAATCGGCGTTGTCGAGCGCGCGCTGCATGGCGAGTGCGATGCGCGCCACCCCGAACATGTCGCCCGACAGCAACGACTCCAGGTCGACCCCCAGGCTGGGCGCGCTGCCCAGCTTGCGCAGGCGCCCGGTGATCGGATGGCCATGGCCCTGCGCCATCTCGTTCTCCGGCGTGATCGAGAAGCTCATGCCGAGATCGACGAACTTCGCCAGTTGCGCATCCGACAGGTTGTTGCCATGCACGATGTTGACGTTGTCACCCAGGAGACCAGCGGCTTCGAGGCGCTCCCAGCCATCCGGGGTGCGGGCCGCGCCGCCGCCCTGGTGCATGCTGGCGATCAGGCCGAACTCGCGCGCCAGGGCAAAATCCGCCAGCGCCACCTCCAGGGTCGAGTAATGCGGCCCGAGAATCGCCAGGCCCAGGGTCACCAGTCCGTGATTGGCCGGCAAGCGGTGTTTCAGCAATCGCTCGACTTCCGTGCGCGGATGCGCCACCTCCCAGAATGGCTTCTCGCCGGGCTTGGCATCGGGCTTCGGACTGCCGTGAAAAAACGCGGCACGGATACCGGACTCGATCAGGGCATCGATCGCCGCATCGGTGTGCGCCGGGGTCGGGTTGTTGTGGCACCAGTCCACCAGGGTGGTGGTGCCGCAGTTGATCTGGTTCAAGGCGCCGGCCAAGGTCGCGATGCCGATGTCCTCCGGCCGAAACAGCGTGGCCAGGCCCGCATGCACATGCTTGAAATATTCGAGCAGGGTCCA
>JAYTDE010000769.1:0-10358 GCA_043736195.1 Burkholderiales bacterium
TCCTCTCTCCCCTGACCCGCGCCCAATCAATGCAAAAGCAATCCCTCTCGCATATCCGCGTGCTCGACATGTCGCGCGTGCTGGCCGGCCCGTGGTGCACGCAGAACCTGGCCGATCTTGGCGCCGAAGTCATCAAGATCGAACGTCCGTTGCAGGGTGACGATACCCGCGGCTGGGGCCCGCCATGGATCAGGGATGCAGCCGGCGCCGATACCCGCGACTCGACCTATTTCGCGGCCACCAACCGCGGCAAGAAGTCGATCGCCATCGATATCGCGCGCCCCGCGGGCCAGGCGCTGATCCGCGAACTGGCGATCAAGAGCGATGTGCTGATCGAGAACTACAAGGTCGGCGACTTGAAGCGCTACGGCCTGGACTACGCCAGCCTCTCGGCACTCAATCCGCGCCTGGTGTATTGCTCGATCACCGGTTACGGCCAGGACGGCCCCTCGGCCCACAAGCCCGGCTACGACTTCGTGTTCCAGGGCATGGGCGGCTTGATGAGCGTCACCGGCGAAGCCGAGGGCAGCGTAGGCGGCGGCCCGCAGAAGGTCGGCATCGCGATCGCCGATGTGGCCACCGGCATGTACGCCACCGTGGCGATCCTGGCGGCACTCAACTACCGCGGTGAAGCGGGCGTCGGCCAGTACATCGACATGGCGCTGCTCGACTGCATCGTGGCCCTGGGCGGCAACCAGGTGACCGGCTATTTCGCCAGCGGCAAGATCCCGCAGCGCTATGGCAATGCGCACGCCAGCCTGGTGCCGTACCAGGTGTTCGACACCGCCAACGGCCAGCTGGTGGTGGCGGTGGGCAACGATGTGCAATGGCTGCGCTACTGCGAAGCCATCGGCCGGCCCGACCTGGCGGCCGATGAACGCTGGCGCCGGGTCAGCCAGCGCATCGTCGGGCGCGACCTGCTGGTGCCCGACCTGTGCAACACCATGGCCACCCGCACCACGCAGGAGTGGATAGGCAGGCTCGAGGCGGCCGAGGTGCCGTGCGGGCCGATCAACAACTATGCGCAGGTGTTCGATGATCCGCAGGTGATGCACCGCGGCCTCAAGGTCGAAGTGCCGCGTACCGATGGCGGCATGGTCGCAACCATCGCCAGCCCGCTGCGCCTGTCGGCGACGCCGGTCAACTATGGCAAGGCGCCGCCGCTGCTGGGTGAGCACACCGACCTGGTACTGGCGCAGGTGCTCGGTCGTGACGCCGCGCAAATCGCCGCACTGCGCGCCGACGGCATCGTTTAGCCTGCGGCGGCGCGGCGGCGTCGATCACTTGCGGTTGTGCGACACCACGTAGGCGGTCCCGGTCTCGTTGGGCGCCGGCTCCATGCGCACCGGCTGGCCGCAAGCGGGGCAATCGGCGTAATGCTCGGCGCCGCTCTGAACCACCTGCGGGTCGCCGCGGTCGCCGCCGAAAGCATGTTCGTCCAGCCGTTTCGTCTTGAAGATGACTGCGTTGCAGTGCGGGCAATGCTGATCCATTTGCGCCCTCCTTGGGTTGTGGCGGCGAGGTCGCGACCACGCTCGGCCGTGGCGCTACCCGAGTGTCGTTTGCGCCTCAGTGGCGCGGAATCACCACTTGAACATGCTCGCGACTGACGTTCAGAAAGGGCTCATTGAGCAGCAGGCGCCCGCCCAGATCGGCTACTTCGGCGTCGATCACGGCGATGAATTCCTTGGCCTCGATCATGAAATCGGTCAGGCGCGCGCCGGGAATGAGTTCGACGAAGCCCTTGATCCGGTAGGTGCCGGTCAGAATCGTCACCTTGGTTTTGCTGTTGTCATCCGTTTTCATCGCACAAGCCCCGCTTCGCATTAAGCCGATGGCTGCAAGCGTGCGGCAAAAGCACACACGGCACTTTGACCCAAATCAAAATGCGCTCCCGTGCCAGAGCCCATGCTTGCGACTTGACGCGCACACATTCAAACCGCAACGGAGACGCCATGAGCTATCGCAATATTCTTCTGCACCTCGATTCCCTTGCGGCTTGCCGCCAGCGCGTCGCCGCAGCACTCGATCTGGGCGAGCGCTTTGGCGCCCGCATCACCGGCGTGGCGCCCACCGGCATGCTGGTGCTGCCGTATGCGATGGACATGGCGCCGCCCGGCGAGCTACTCGTCGAGTGGCAGGAAATCCTGCAACTGCAGGCACGCAAGGCCGCCGATGCGTTCGAGGCAGCAGCGCGGCAAGCGGGCTTTGTGCGGGTCGAAACGCGGGTTGCGGAAGGCAGCGATATTCCAGCCATCACGCAGGCGGCCCGCTATGCCGACCTGGTGGTGATCGGCCAGGTCGATCCAGCCGAGAGTGGCGCCGGCCAGGAAGAATTGTCCGCCGGCGAAGTGGTGCTCGGCTGCGCGCGCCCGGTATTGGTTGTGCCCTACATCGGTGCGCCGGCCGGCTTCGGAAAAAACGTCCTGATCGCCTGGAACGGCAGCCGCGAAGCCAGCCGCGCCGTCACCGACGCGCTGCCGCTGTTGAAGAAGGCGCAGCGGGTGACTGTGATGGCGGTCAATCCGCAGATCGATGAGCGCGGCCATGGTGAATTGCCGGGTGCGGACCTGGCGGCGTTCCTGGCGCAGCATGACGTCAAGATCGAGGTGCAGGCCGACCGCGGCGCGCAAGCCGATGTGGGAGAGGAACTGCTGTCGCGCATCGCCGATCTCGATTGCGACCTGCTGGTGATGGGCGCCTATGGCCACAGCCGGGCGCGCGAGTGGGCCTTCGGCGGCGTTACCCGCACGATCCTGCAAAGCATGACCGTGCCGGTGCTGATGTCGCACTGAAACCGGCACCGCCGGCCTGGGGGCCATGGCCGGCCTGCAGGGCTGACCAGGATCGAGCCCACATTTTCGCCAATCGTCGGTTTGCTTGATATTGGTCAAGCCAACGCGCCTGGGCAAGCTTAGTCTGTGCAGGCCGCCACTCAAATGCGGCAAGCCGCTGCAAGCAGCGCAAGCGATCAATCGAACGGCACGGGAAGCGCCATGCAAACGAGAACCGGGTGGGATATCGATGCAGCCGACTTCCCGCGCAAGGGCCCGGCGGAGTCGCGCGCCTGGTTCGCCCTGCGCTATGCCACGCTGGCGCCGTCCAGCCACAACTCGCAGCCATGGCGCTTCATGGTCAATGGCGACACCATTTCCCTCTTGGCCGACCGCACCAGAAGCCTGCCGGTGGTCGATCCATACGACCGCGAACTGATCATCAGCTGCGGTGCCGCCCTGCTCAACCTGAGAGCCGCGCTGGCGCATTTCGGCTACGGGTTCGAGATCGACCTGTTTCCCGCT
Organism: Burkholderiales bacterium; assembly: GCA_043736195.1. GTDB lineage: Bacteria > Pseudomonadota > Gammaproteobacteria > Burkholderiales > JAEUOS01 > JAEUOS01. The sequence continues at coordinate 3,300 of JAYTDE010000769.1, forward strand.
GAGCTCGAACCCGATCTGCTCGCCCGCGTGCGCATGCTGGAAGGCACGCCGGTGGACGCAGGCCTGTCACACCTGTTCCCCGCCATTCCCCGGCGCGCCACCAATCGCGGGCCGTTCAGCCCCATCGCGGTACCCGATAGTGTTTGCGCCGCCATGTGCGCCGAAGCCGCTGCCGAAGGCATTGCGGCGCGGCCGGTGACAAGCACTTTGCAACGCAAACAAGTGGCCACGCTGATCGCCCAGGCCGACCAGTCGCAGTTCGCGGACGTGCGCTTCCGGCGCGAGCTGGCGGCGTGGATCCATCCGCAACGTGCGAGCGACGGCATGCCCGCGCACGCGTTCGGCGTGCCGCAACTGATGGATTTCGAAACGCCACTCACCGCGATGGTGATCCGGTCCTTCGATCTGGGCAACGGCGTGGCCGCGCGCGACGTAGAGGTGGTGAGCGGATCGCCCTTGCTGCTGTGCTTTTCGACCCGGCAGGACAACGCGCCGGCCTGGCTCGCCACCGGCCAGGCGCTGCAGCGGCTCCTGCTGCTGGCCAGGCTCGAAGGCTACGACGCCTCGTACCTGAACCAGCCGATCGAGGTACCCGAATTGCGGGAGCACTTGCGCGAAACGCTGCAAACCGAGCCCTACCCGCAACTCCTGATCCGCGTCGGCCGCGGCGAGTTCGCGGCGCATACGCCGCGCCGACCCTTTGACCAAGTGGCCAGTTGAACCCAGCGGTCGCCGCGGCCAGCGGCGATCCTTGAACCCGAGGCAAGCAACATGACGAACCACCAGACTGACAACGCTGCGCGCGACGCCGCCGCGCAATCGTGCCCCCTCGCCGCTGCGCGGGTGCCCGGCCACGACCTCACACACACCGGAATACTGCCGCAGCTATGCATCACGCCGGCGCAAATGCGGGACATGACCGCGCAGGCGGCCTACTACATGGCCCAGCAGCGCGGATTCGCCCCGGGTCACGAGCTGGAGGACTGGCTGGCGGCCGAAAAGGAAGTCCTGTCGAACCTGATGTAAGGCCGCGCGCCGCAGGCAGGCGCGTGCACGTTGCCGGGTCGCCGATCCCTGCTCGGGAAATCGCGGCCCGGTCGCCAAGAGACACCGGAGCCCGACACCGCATCACGCATCTGCTTGAGCTTGATCAACACATGGCCTGACGCGAATCGCAAAATAGGCGCTCATTTCCCACCAGCCAGGAGTGGCACATCATGGACAGCAAACTTCTCGTTTTTCACGATGACGCACGCAACCGGGTGATGCGCGGCGTCGAACAGCTCGCCAACGCGGTGCGCATGACGCTGGGCCCGAAAGCCCGCACCGTGATCCTCGAACGCCCCTACGGACCGCCGCTGATCATCAACTCGGGCGTCGCGGTGGCCCGCGAAATCGTGCTGTCCGACCCGGTCGAGAATCTCGGCGCCCAGCTCGCGCGCGAGGTCGCCAGCCGCACCTCGGATGTGGCCGGCGACGGCACCACCACCGCGACGGTGCTGGCGCACAGCATCGCGCGCGAAGGCATGAAGTATGTGACCGAGGGCGTCAACCCGCTTGACTTGAAGCGCGGCATCGACCTGGCGGTCGATTGCGTGGTGGCCGACCTCAAGGCCGCCGCGCGGCCGTGCACCGCGAAGATCGAGATCACCCAGGTGGCCAGCATCTCGGCCAACAACGACGCCTCGATCGGTGAACTGGTGGCCAACGCGATCGAAAAAGTCGGCAAGGACGGCGCGGTCACCGTCGAGGACGGCACCGGCCTCCTGAGCGAGCTGGAGATCGTCGAAGGCATGCAGTTCGACCGCGGTTACCTGTCGCCGTATTTCATCAACAGCGACAAGCAGCGCGCGATCCTGGAAGACCCTTTCGTCCTCCTCACCGACCGCAAGTTGTCCTCGATCAAGGACCTGCTGCCGATCCTCGAACAGACCGCCCAGGCCGGCAAACCGCTCCTGGTGATCGCCGAGGAAGTCGAGGGTGAGGCGCTGGCGACGCTGGTGGTCAACGCGGTGCGCGGCGTGATCAAGGTATGCGCGGTCAAGGCGCCCGGATTCGGCGATCGCCGCAAGGCCATGCTCGAGGACATCGCCGTGCTCACCGGAGCGACGGTGGTGTCGGAGGAAATCGGATTGGCGCTGGACAAGGCGAAGATCGAGAACCTCGGCCGCGCCAAGCGGATCGAAATCGACAAGGACAACACCACCATCGTCGGCGGCCATGGCGATGCCGCCAGGATCCGCGACCGCATCGCGGCGCTCCGCGACCAGGTCGAAGCCAGCACCAGCACCTATGACAAGGAGAAATTGCAGGAGCGCGCGGCCAAGTTGTCCGGCGGCGTGGCCCTGCTCAAGGTGGGCGCCGCCACCGAAACCGAGTTGAAGGAACGCAAGGCGCGCGTCGAGGATGCGCTGCACGCGACGCGCGCGGCGATGGAGGAAGGCGTGCTGCCCGGCGGTGGCGTGGGCCTGCTGCGCGCGCGTGCCGCGCTCAAGGCCTTGCGCGGCGCCAACGAAGACCAGAACCTGGGCATCCGCATCGTCGCGCGCGCGCTCGAAACGCCGCTGCGCCAGATCGCCGAGAACGCCGGCGCCGACGCCTCGGTGGTGGTGGCGGCGGTCGCGCGCCGCAAGGGCGCCTACGGCTACAACGCCGCCACCGGCAAGTATGGCGACCTGGTGACGATGGGCGTGCTCGACCCCTGCAAGGTCACGCGCACCGCGCTGCAAAACGCGGCGTCGATCGCCAGCCTGCTCCTGACCACCGACTGCGTGGTGGTCAACAAGCCGAAAAAGGAAAGTCAGTCGGCGGCGCAGCCACAGATGGAGCCGGAGTTCTGAGCGCGGCCCAGGCGTCACCCCGGGCGCCGGCCAGGAGGAGATAGGCAGCATGAGCAGCGGCGAAACCTGTATCCATCTGGATGTCTGCCCCTACCGCAAGCTGGAAGCCTTGCCGCCGGTGGCGCAGTACACGCGCCAGACCCTCGCGATCATCCTGGCTGGCGGCCGCGGCGAGCGCCTGGGCCGGCTGACCGACTGGCGCGCCAAACCGGCCGTGCCCTTCGGCGGCAAGTTCCGCATCATCGATTTCGCTCTGTCGAACTGCGTCAATTCGGGCATCCGGCGCATCGGCATCTGCACCCAGTACAAGGCGCAGAGCCTGATCCGCCACGTGCAGCTCGGCTGGGGTTTCCTCGAAGGCCGTTTCGACGAGTTCGTCGAACTGCTGCCGGCGCAACAGCAGATCACGCAGTCCTGGTACCAGGGCACGGCCGACGCGGTCTATCAGAACCTCGATGTACTGCGCCGCCACAACCCGCGCTACGTGGTGGTGCTGGCCGGTGATCACGTCTACAAGATGGACTACAGCCGCATGCTGGCCGAGCACGTGGCGCGCGGCGCCGACATGAGCATCGCCTGCGTCGAGGTGCCGCTGGCGGAAGCCACGCAGTTTGGCGTGATGGGCGTGGATCGCGATTTCCGGGTCACCGGGTTCGCAGAAAAGCCGGCAGCGCCGACACCCCTGCCCGGACGCACGGACGTGGCACTAGCAAGCATGGGCATCTACATTTTCGGCGCGGATTTCCTGTACCGCCAGTTGCGCCAGGATGCCGGCGATCCGGCATCCTCGCACGACTTCGGGCGCGACATGATCCCGCGCCTGATCGCCGGCGACGAAGCCCGCGTGTTCGCGCACCATTTCGCCGGCTCCTGCGTCAACATGAGCGATGGCGGGCCCTATTGGCGCGACGTCGGCACCATCGACGCCTACTGGGCCGCCAACATGGAACTGACGCGTGTCACGCCGGCACTCAACCTCTACGACGACAGTTGGCCGATCTGGACCCGCCAGGAACAGTTTCCGCCGGCGAAGTTCGTGTTCGACGACGACGACCGGCGCGGCCATGCGGTCGACTCCCTGGTATCCGGCGGCTGCATCGTAAGCGGCGGCACGGTCAGGCGCTCGGTCCTGTTCTCGGCGGTGTTCGTGCACGACCATGCCCTGGTCGAGGATTCGGTAGTGTTGTCCGGCGCCACCATCGGTGCAGGCGCGGTGCTCAAGCGGGTGGTGCTGGACCGTCGCTGCCAGGTTCCGCCCGGCATGCGTATCGGTGTGGATGCGGCCGCCGACCGCCAACGCTTCCAGGTGAGCGAGGGCGGCATCACCCTGGTCACACCGGAGATGCTCGGGCAGAACATTCACGAAATGCCCTGAGGGTCACACCGGACGCGCCTTCGCACCGGGACTGACAGCGCGCAGGAACAAAAGTCCCGGCCGAAAAAAGCCGGCAGCAAGCCGGCTTGAATTTACTTCGGCCGGCGCAGGTTCAGGTGCCACGCCCCCACAAGCCGCAGTAACGGCGCGCCACGAACGGCAAGCCGTTGGCGTAACCGGGCATGCTTTCGTATTTCGGCAGCTTGAATTCCTTTTCCGCGGTGTCCCAGCACTTGCCCTCTTGCGCGAGCTTTTTCATCTCGGCCGAGGCGTCCTGCAGCAGGGTCAACTGTTCCTGCACGTCCTTCTTGGTGCCCAGGCGGTCGCCGGGGCCGGGGTGGCCCGGAATCAGGCGCTCCCAGTCCATCGCCAGCACCTGCTTCATGAAGGCTTCGGTCTCGAAAGGATGGAAGTCGATGATGCCGCGCCCGGGGAAAGACCCGACCGGAATGGTATCGACCACGAAAATGATCTTCTCTTTCGGCAGGCGCATCACCAGGGTTGAATCCGAATGGTTCAGGCCATGGTAGGTGAGCTCCAGCCGGGTACCACCGAGCGTGATCACGCGCCCGCCGTCGCCCACCGATTCATCCGGCAGCACCGTATGCGGATCCTTCAGTTCGTGCAGCCGCTTCCAGGCCTGGCGATGCGCGACGAAGGTGGCGCCGGCATCCTTGAAGGCCTTGCCGCCGGCGATGTGGTCGTAATGGTGGTGGCTGTAGATCACATAGCGGATTGGCTTGTCGGTGATCTTGCGGATCTCGTTCAAGTAGGCCTGGCCGCCGGTCGGCCGGCCATAGGCCACCGGGTCGGTGACAATCACGCCGTCACTGGTCACCACGAACATCGCCTGATGGTTGACATTGCGAAATACGTAAACTCCCTCGGTACCTTCAACCTTGGTGGTCTGGATCGGCGGGCGCGTGGCCGGTTGTGCCTGTGCCAACCCTGCCAAGGTCAGCGCGCAAACAGCGCCGCCCAACCACTTCATTGCCTTGCTTGCCATAGAACCTCCTGTTAATGGATCGTGGATTGTGGCAGCAGACCCGCAGCCCGCGCCAATGGGTATACACCCATGCATTCAGTGTATTCCGGCCGCCGGGCGCAAACCAGCCTCTCGAAAACCCTACCCCTTCGCTTCAGCAATCGTGCTGAAATACCGCCCATCGCGCATAATCGAATACAGCATCCGACATTTCCAACCCGACCAGGAGCCAACACCATGATTACCGAACTCGTGCTTTTCGACCTGCCGCCCGGCATCAGCCGCGACCAGGTGATGGCCGGCATGCGCGCCACCGCGCCGGCCTGGCGCGCCAACACCGAACTGGTGCGCAAGAACTATCTGTATGACGCCGCGGCCGGCCAGGCCGGTGGCGCCTACCTGTGGCCCTCGATCGAGGCGGCGCAGCGCGGGCACGACGCCGCATGGTGCGCGCGGATCAAGCAGATGTACGGCAGCGAGCCGGTGATCCGCTACTTCGAAACGCCGCTGATCGTCGACAACGCGCAGGACCAGTTGATCGAGGAATTCGTTTAGGCCGCTGATGCCGGCACGGCCGGGTCGGGCGCCAGTCCCAGCAGCCTGGCCGCATTGCCGCCGGTGATCGCGGCGAGGTCCGCACCGGCCACGCCCGCTTCACGCAGCCAGCCTGCGGGATCCTTCTCGCCCACCGGATAGTCGCTGCCCATCACCAGTCGATCGGCCCCGACGCGCGCCAGCAGCACTTGCAGCACCTGCGGGTCGTAGACACAGGTGTCGTAGTGAAAGGACCGCAGAAAGTCTGAGGGCTGGCGCCCGCCGGTATTGCGCACCGTATCGGGCCGGTTGACGGTGTTGCGGTCCATGCGCCCCATGTAGTGCGGGAAGTAGCCGCCGCCGTGCGCCATCACCACCTTGAGGCCCGGATGCCTGGTCATCACGCCTTCGTAGATGAGCGAGGCCATGGCCTTGGCCTCTTCGATCGATTGGCCGGCCGAATTCCACAAGGCGTAACGCTGGAACCAGGGGTCGCGCACGCCTTCGGGGTGTACCCACACCGTGATGTCCGCGGCTGCCACCGCTTCCCAGAACGGATGAAACAGCGGATCGCCGATGTAGATGCCGTTGTAGGAGGACGAGAGATTGACCACCTTCAAGCCGAGCGAACCCACCGCGCGCGAAAGCTCACCCAGCGCCAGTGCGACATCCTGCAGGGGCAGCACGCAACTCCCGACAAAGCGCCGCGGATGGCGTGCGACCCAATCGGCCGCCTGATCGTTGCAACGCCGGCATAGCGCAAGATCGGTGGCAGGCTCCGCCCACGAGGTGCCCTGGAGCACAGTACTGGCACTGACCACCGCGATATCGATGCCGCGCGCGTCCATGTCCTCGATTTCCGCCAGCGGGTCGAACATGCGTGCCATCAGGCTTTGCGCGCCCGGTCGCGGTGCCGCCGCCGGCGCGGCGCCGAAGCCGGTGAAGACAGTCTTGTTGGTCGATGCCTCGAACACCTCCGGCTCCAGCATGTGGGCGTGGAAGTCGATCACCGGCGCTCGCGCGGCAGGCTCTTGCATGGGTGGTTTTCAGTTGTTGAGCTTGATGTTGGATTTCCTCGCAACCTCGCTCCAGCGGGCGATCTCGGCTGCCATCAACGCGCCCAACTCGGCACCGTTGGCGCCACCCGGGTTGATGGTGAGGGTGGTGAAGCGCTGCAGCACATCGGCCGACTTGAGCGCTTTGGCGATTTCGTCTTCGAGCTTCTTCACAATCGCAGCAGGCGTGCCGGCCGGGGCGAAGAGGCCCGCCCACAACTGCACGTCCAACTGCGGGAATCCGGCTTCGGCCATGGTCGGAACCTCGGG
>JAYTDE010000770.1:0-4208 GCA_043736195.1 Burkholderiales bacterium
TCCTCCGGATCCGACCTGCTCAATCTGATCAACGACATTCTTGATCTGTCGAAAATCGAGTCCGGCACCGTCACGGTGGATATCGAGGAACTCCCCTTCGCCGTCCTGCGCGACAGCATAGACCGGAACTTCCGGCACGTCGCCGAGGCCAAGAACCTGCCGTTCAAGGTGGCGTTCGCCGACCATCTGCCACGCGTCATGGACAGCGATCCGAAGCGTCTCCAGCAGATTCTCAAGAATCTGCTCTCCAATGCGGTCAAGTTCACCGCGCATGGCCACGTCGAATTTCGCGTCAGCCTGGCCACCGGGGGCTGGAGCCGTGATCACCCGGTGCTCAGTGTCGCCCAACAAGTCGTCGCGTTCGCCGTCGAGGATACCGGCATCGGCGTCGCGCCGGAAAAGCAGCGGCTCATTTTCGAGGCTTTCCAGCAGGCCGATGCCGGCACCTCGCGCAAGTACGGCGGCACCGGCCTGGGCCTGGCGATCAGCCGCGAACTGGCCCTGCTCCTCGGCGGCGAGATCCGCCTGGTGAGCGTACACGGTCAGGGCAGCACATTCACCCTCTACCTGCCGCTACTCTATGCCGGTCCCGACAGTAGCAAAAACAAGCCAGCCGGCGCAAACGCGGGCGAGGAAACCGCCAGGGGCCGCGCGCTCACCGTCTTGCCCAGTGCGCGCGAAGAGCACATCGAAGATGATCGCAACGCCGTCGTGGCGGGTGAGCCGGTGCTGCTCATCATCGAGGACGATCCGCATTACGCGCGCATTCTTCTTGGCCTGGCGCGCGACAAGGGCTTTAAGGGGATCGTCGCCAGCAAAGGCGCGTTGGGCCTTTCCCTGGCGCGGCAGTTTGCGCCGACCGCCATTTCGCTCGATATTTTTCTTCCCGACATGCTCGGCTGGACTGTGCTCAACCAACTCAAACTCGATCCGCTCACGCGCCATATCCCGGTGCAGATCGTGACCCTGGAAGAAGAACGCCAGCATGGCCTCGCGCACGGCGCATTCGCCTATCTCATCAAGGCGCCCACCACCGAGGGTCTGGAGGCGGCCTTTGAGCGCATCAAGGACTTCACCGCGCCTCGCATCAAGCGGCTGCTCGTCGTCGAGGACAACGACATTGAGCGCCAGTCGATCGCGGAACTGCTCGGTTACCGAGACATCGAGATCGTGGGCGTGGCGACCGGCGCGGCGGCGCTGGCCGCGATGCTCGAGCGGTCCTTCGACTGTGTCGTGCTCGATCTGCGCCTGCCCGACATGAGCGGCTTCGAGTTGCTGGAGAAAGTGCAAGCGCAGCCGGCGCTGGCGGATCTACCGGTGGTCGTTTTCACCGGCAAGGACCTGAGCGCCGCGGAGCACACCCAGCTCAAAGCCATGGCCAAAAGCATCGTCCTCAAGGACGTTCAGTCGCCCGAGCGGCTGCTGGACGAAACCGCGCTTTTCCTGCATCGCGTGGTGACCGATCTGCCGCCGGAGAAACAAGACATCCTGGCGCGGCTTCACGGCTCCAACGAAGCCTTGCGCGGCCAGAAAGTGCTCGTGGTGGATGACGACGCGCGCAACATTTTTGCGCTCACCAGCCTGCTGGAGAATCAGGAGATGGATGTCATCAGCGCGACCACCGGACGCAACGCCATCGAAATCATCGAGAACACGCCCGAGGTAAGCATGGTGCTGATGGACATCATGATGCCTGACATGGACGGCTACGAGACGATGCGTGAAATCCGCAAGAGTACGAAACATCACAAACTGCCCATTCTCGCGCTCACGGCCAAAGCCATGAAGGGCGACCGCGAGAAATGCCTGGAGGCCGGCGCCAGCGACTACATCGCCAAGCCGGTGAACACCGACCAACTGCTGTCACTTATGCGCGTCTGGCTGTTCCGATGAACTCGCGCGTGCAAAGCCAGCCAAACCCGGCCATGAACTCTCACTCCGGCGCTGCGGAAACGGACAGCACGGCGAGCGCCGCGCGGATTCAAAGTGGCGCCGGTGACGCTGATGCGGCGGCCCCGTATCATGCCGACCCCATCAACATTCTGATCGTGGACGATGAACCGAGAAACCTCACCGTCCTCGAAACGATTCTGGGCGAGCGCGATTACCGGCTGGTTCGCGCCCAGACCGCCGACCAGGCGCTGCTCGCGCTGGTGGCCGAGGAGTTCGCGCTGCTCATTCTGGATATCCGGATGCCCGGAATGACCGGCTTTGAGCTGGCGCAGATGATCAAGGGGCGCAAGAAGACGTCTCGAATACCGATCATCTTCCTCACCGCGTACTATAACGAAGACCAACACGTGCTTGCAGGCTACGATGCGGGCGCGGTGGACTATCTGCACAAGCCGGTAAACCCGGCCATCCTGCGCTCGAAAGTCGCCGTGTTTGCCGAGCTGCACAGAATGAATCGCGAGTGTGGCATGGCCAACCGCGCTTTGCTCGCCGAAGTGATTGAGCGGCGCCGTGCCGAGAGTGCACTTCGCGAACTGAACGATGCCCTTGAAGAGCGCGTCACCGCCCGAACGGCAGCGCTGGTGGTGGCCAATGAAGCCTTGAAGGAGGCGGTTGCGATCGCGGAAAAAGCGAGTCTTGCAAAATCCGAATTTCTTACCAGCATGAGTCATGATTTGCGCACGCCGCTCAATGCGATTCTAGGGTTTGCGCAACTGATCGAAAGTGGCTCGCCCCCGCCGACGCCCTCGGACAAGCGAAACCTGGACCAAATCATCAACGGCGGGTGGTTTTTGCTGAACCTGATCAACGAACTGCTCGATCTCTCATCGATTGAATCCGGCAACCTGCGGCTGTCACTCGAACCGGTGTCGCTGATCGAGGTCATTGGCGAATGCAGTGACCTGGCTGAATTCGCGGCGAATCAACGCGGCATTCATCTGAACGTTTTTCCATGCGACAGCGGCTGGATAGTCCGTGGCGACCGGATGCGGATAATGCAGGTCCTGAACAATCTGATTTCGAATGCGATCAAATACAACCAGCGCCGGGGAAGCATCGAGCTCGTGTCCGCCGTGAGCGGCCCCGAGCGCATCCGCGTCACCGTCAAGGATAGCGGCGGCGGATTACCGCAGGAGCAGCTAGCGCAGCTTTTTCAGCCATTCAATCGACTCGGGCAGGAGGCCGGGGCAGAGGAAGGAACGGGCCTGGGTCTTGCGTTAAGCAAGCGCCTGGTGGAAGAAATGGGGGGCACTATCGGCGTGGAAAGCATTGTCGGTAGCGGCAGCGAGTTCTGGTTCGAATTGATCCGCGACCTAACGCCGCCAGTGGTCGCTTGATGTCGTGCCGCGACAATAGGTCAGCCAAACAGAACGAAGCACTGTACGCCTCTGCCGGCTTCGGGCGGAATTTACGGCACAGCGAGCGTGCGGCAGCGGACGCGCATCGGGCGCCCGAAGCCCGCCCGGCGCCACTTCAGGAAGACAGCGCCAGAAACTCCGCCCGTTGCGCCTGATTGCCCTCTAAATCGCCCAGCATGGCCGAGGTGACCGTTTCTTCACCGGCCACCGCGATGCCGCGCGACTCCATGCACATGTGGCGGCAGCGAATGATCACCCCGACCGCGCGCGGCTTCAGGTGCTCCAGCAGCGCATGGGCGATCTGCTGGGTCAGCCGCTCCTGCACCTGCAGCCGGGCGGCGAAGCAGTTGACCAGGCGCGTCAGTTTCGACAAGCCCACGATGCGCCCGGTCGGCAGGTAGCCGACCGCGGCGTGGCCGAAAAACGGCGCCATGTGGTGCTCGCAATGCGAATACACCGGAATCCGCTTGACCACGATCAGCTGGTTGTAATTCTCGCCGCCGTCGGCGAAGGTCTTCAAAATGCTGGCCGGGTCCTCCGCATAGCCGCGCGTCCAGTGCGACCAGGCACGGGCGGCGCGTTCCGGTGTTTCGGTGAGGCCCTGGCGTTGCGGGTCTTCACCCAGCGAGCGCAGCAGGCGGCGCCAGTCGTTGATGCCGAATTTGGAGTCCGGTTCTGTGCTCATGAAGTGTTCAATCCTTGAAAGAAAGTGAAGTTGGCAAGCTCAATGTCGAATGCCGCTGGGTCCAGCATCGTCATGATTAGCCACAAGGTTCAGCCCGCATGCCAAGGCACGAACTGACCTCACTCTCCCCCCTTCAAGGGGTGAGTTGGAGGGGGGAACAGGATCGCACAGATACTACCAACACGCCGAAATTCCCCATCCCCACCCCGGCC
>JAYTDE010000771.1:0-4296 GCA_043736195.1 Burkholderiales bacterium
CCCGCGCACCTTGGAATACGCGTGCAACCTTGGCCTGGCGTTTCAATTGACCAACATCATCCGCGATGTGGGCGAAGATGCCAGACGCGGGCGTGTCTATTTGCCGGTCAACGAGCTGCAACAATTTGGTGTGCCGGTCGCCGATATCCTGCATGCCCGCTACAGCGACAACTTCTCGCGACTCATGACTTTTCAGCATGATCGTGCCCAAGGCTATTACAGGACAGCATTCGCCGTACTGCCCGCTTGTGACCGTCGCGCGCAACGCCCTGGACTGATCATGGCGGCGATCTACCGCGCGCTGCTCGAGGAGATCCGGCGCGACGGGTTTCAGGTGCTGCACCAGCGCACCAGCCTGACGCCAATTCGCAAGCTGTGGCTGGCGTGGAAGACCTGGACCTTCGGATGACACGGGTCGCCGTCATAGGCGCCGGTTGGGCGGGACTTACGGCTGCTGTCGAACTTGCCGCTTCAGGTTGCCGTGTGGAACTGTTTGAGGCTGCGCGTCAAGCCGGCGGGCGGGCGCGCGGCGTCAGCATCGATGGCGCCGAACTTGACAACGGCCAGCACATACTACTGGGCGCTTATGGCGAGACATTGCGTCTCATCCGCATGACAGGTGGGGATGAGTCAAGCCTTATGCTGCGACTGCCGCTCGAGCTGGTCTATCCGGGCGAATTTTCGATGCGCGCGCCGACCTGGCTTCCTGCACCCCTGCATCTGTTGGCGGGGCTGTTGGGCGCCGTCGGCTTGGCGTGGCGCGACAAACTGGCAGCGGTACGCTTCATGCTCGACCTGCGCCGCATCGGGTTCGTGATTGACCCGGATGTCAGCGTATCTGACCTACTCACCCGGTACGGGCAAACCGCGCGCACTCGCACGTTCTTGTGGGAGCCCTTGTGTATCGCCGCCCTCAACACCGCGCCTGAGCTCGCATCAGCGCGGGTATTCGCCTGTGTGTTGCGCGATGCATTCACCCATGCACGCCGCGACAGCGATCTGCTGATCCCGCGCACCGGTCTGAGCGCTCTTTATCCCGATCTGGCGTTGCGATTCATTGTCGAACGCGGTGGTTCGGTTCGCTTAGGCACCACCGTCGATGCCCTGAGCATCAGCGGCGACCGCATCAGCATGGAGGCTGAGGGTGAGCTGGCCTTGTATGACGCGGTGGTGTGCGCCCTGCCCCCGCAACGCGCCGCAACGATTTTCGTCGGCGATACGCTGGCCGCGCAAGACTTGCGGAGCACGCTGGCGGCATTCGAGTATGAGTCAATTGTTACTTGCTACCTGCAGTATCCGACGGCAGTAAGGCTGCCGCGCCCGATGATCGGAATGGCAGGAGCAATCAGTCAATGGGCGTTTGATCGCGGCGCGCTCGGTGGGCCTGCAGGCTTGATTGCGGTGGTGGTGAGCGCGGCGGGGCGCTTGCGCGGCCTGCCCGGCGATGCCCTCGCGGCGGCGATCGACGGCGAACTGCGCACAATTGTTCCGGGCTTGCCTGCGCCGAACCGACATCGCATCATCAACGAAAAGCGAGCCACTTTTCGGTGTTTGCCGGACCTCCGGCGCCCGCGCATTGAAAGCCCGCTGGCCGGCGTCTTCCTTGCCGGTGACCACCTCTTTGGCGACTACCCTGCCACCCTAGAAGCTGCGGTACGCAGTGGCGTTGCGGCAGCCCGCGCAGTGCTTGATCGCGTTGCCACTATGCAGGCTGCAGCTTCATCTGAAGAACCGTCACGCTGCAAGCTCCTTTTCAGCGCACAGCCCCTTGCGGCGAGCGAAACAGCGACGGCCCCGCCGGCGTCTATCGTCGCCTAGAGCGAAAATGCAAACAGGCCACCGGCGCGTGTCTGCACCAGGAAGCCTTCGGCGACGCCTAAGGTCAGGCGCAACGGCGGTGCCGCGATCCACGCACCGTCGGTTGCGGCCCTGCCAATCAAGTTGCCGTCCTCGCGTGCCAATGCGTGCAGGTATCCCTGATAGTCGCCCACGATCACCGCACGGCCAATCGACAGCGGTGCCGACATGCCACGGTGCGACAACCGCTCTTGTTTCCAGAGACTGCTACCGGTTTCGAGGGCCAGACCGACCAGAGCCGAGCGATCGTCGGTAACAAAAACATAGCGCGCGTCGGCAGCCAGGCCGGTTTGGCTCGAAACATCGCGCGACCAGACGGGCTGGCCGTTTGCCGCATCGAAACAGGCGACTCGCCCCTGATATGCCGCAGCACATGCCATCCGTTCGCCAATCACAGGTACACCTGTGATATCGGCAATCCGCTCAAGTTCGGTCGAGCCCTTGGGCAAAGCCACGGTCGCTTCCCAGCGCACTGTTCCATTGACGGCGGCAAGCGCCACCAGTCGGCCACCGGGAAATCCGGCGTAAACGATCCCGCGCCCGAACGCCAGACCGGCGAAATTGCGCAGCACCAATGCCGGCGCGGTACGCTGATAAACCCAGCGACGCTTGCCGTCGGCAACGCCGAAGGCATAAATCCGGTTGTCGTTGCTGCGCACCAGGACCAAGCCGTCAACCACCAATGGCGCCGCCAGAACCTCGCTTGAGACTAACGCCTTCCATTTCTCGCGGCCGCTGGCATCAAAGGTCAGGACTTCGCCCTTGAGTGTGGCGACCACGACCGTTCCATCACCCGCACCAACGCCCGCGGACAAACCGCCACGATTGGCCTGCACTCGCCATTTTTGCACGCCACTGCGCGCGTCAAATGCCGCCAGCGCGCCGTCGGCAGCGGCTGCATAGACGTTGCCGTCGGCCAATGCAGGAGCGAAATAATGAGCTCCTGCGCCACCGATTCCCGCGCGCCAAATTGGCGCGAGTGTCACGGTCGGTTTGATCTCTGTCAGTGGCAGTGGTCGCGGCCCGCTGCCGTCCGAGCTCCACCAGGTGAGAGGATTGAGTTTTTGCAGACTCGCGCACCCACCCAGAAGTGCTACCGCAAGAAACACGGCTACATATGGCGTGTTGCCGCGGATCACGATTTGGTGGAAGGCGGGGCTGCCCCGACCATATCAAGTTTGAATTCCAGTGTCGCCTTCAATGTGTTGGATGTTCCTGCCTTGGCCAGAGCGGTTTCCCAAGCGGTGCGCGCTTCCGGCACTTTTCCCATGGCATACAGAACATCACCACGACGATCCGCGTAAAGCGCCTCGAATTGCGCCGGTCGGGCGGTCTCGAGCAATATGAGCGCTGGCTCGTATTCCTTCAGATCCAGCATGATGCCGGCTTGCCGCACTCGCGCCAGATGTTTCAGATCGTCGTCACGCCCGTTGTCAATCACCCATTGCAGTTGGGTACGTGCCCCGGCAAGCTCGTTCGCCTCGAATGAAATGCGGGCGGCGACCAGATTTCCCAAGGCAGCGAACACGGTACGCGGATGCTGATCGGCCAGCGCCTTGCTCGCTTCGGCCACCTTCTTGACGTCGCCCCCGGCGGCGAGTTTCTGCAAACCTTCAAACACCTGTGCCGCAGCGACTGCCTGGATACGCTGGTAGTAGCTCCAGCCGTTGTAGCCTGCGATTGTCAGGAATACCAGCGTCAATGCGCTAAGCAGGTGATTTCCATAACGCTGCCACCAGGCTTTGACCTGCGCCAGTTGTTCCTGTTCTTCTAGATCGAGAGCTGCCATGAACAAATGTCCGTTCCTGGTTAAGTATCTGTTGAGCCAATGAGGGCGATGACCCGTTCAGAAAGTGCTGTCAGCGGAATACGCCGTTGCGCCTCCTGGGTACGCAGCGCCTTGAGCACGACTTCGCCGATTGCCACCTCGTCGTCGCCGATGATGACTGCCACCTGGGCGCCACTGGCATCCGCTTTTTTCATCTGCGACTTGAACGAGCCGCCACCGCAATGCATGATAACGTCCAGGCCCGAGGAGCGCAGCGTTTCGGCAATCCGCAAGGCCTGGCGCGTGGTGGCGTTTGCGGCGCTTCCGTGATGGACCACGTAGACATCGCACACGGCAGCCGGCGCAAGCATGCTTGAACCGCGCGCCAGTTCTATCAGGCGCTCTACGCCGATAGCGAACCCGACCGCCGGCGCCGGTTTGCCGCCAACCAATTCGAACAGGCCATCGTAGCGGCCGCCGCCGCAAATAGTGCCCTGGCTGCCCAGTTCAGTCGTGATCCATTCGAATAC
Source organism: Burkholderiales bacterium (assembly GCA_043736195.1). Taxonomy (GTDB): domain Bacteria; phylum Pseudomonadota; class Gammaproteobacteria; order Burkholderiales; family JAEUOS01; genus JAEUOS01. Next base: position 4,156 of record JAYTDE010000771.1, read on the forward strand.
CGTGAGGTTGTAGTAGTCAAGGCCGCGGACCAGGCGTGGGTTGACGGAAAACCCGATGCCGGCATCGTCGAGATACTCACGCAAGCCGTCGAAATGCGCGCGCGATTCAGCCCCCAGATGCACCTCCAGACGTGGTGCAGA
>JAYTDE010000772.1:0-2341 GCA_043736195.1 Burkholderiales bacterium
ACCACGCCTTCCTCGAACTCCGGCAACATGGCGCCGCGCGCGCTGTTCCCCGCCGACGGCCTCGCGCCCGACAAGGACTACAAGGTGCTGTATTCCGGCAAGCACGACAACTCGATTCTCGGGGTGGCCTCTGGCGACTACGATGCCGCGCCGATCGCGCATGACATCCTGGTGCGCTTAGCCGATCGTGGCGTGGTGAAGATGGCTGACTTTCGCATCATCTGGAAATCGCCGTTCTTTCCGCCCGGCGGGTTGTCGATGGCGCATGACCTGGCGCCGGCGCTGCAGCAGAAGATTCGCGATTGCACCGCGCAGTTCAAGTACCCGCCCGAAATGGTCAAGGGATTCCAGGGTGCCGACCGCTGGGTGCCGGTGAATTACAAGGAACACTGGGACATCGTGCGCCGCGTGGCGGCCGGTTCCGGCGAGAGCTTCAATCGGCAGTCCTTTGACAAGGAAAAGCAGCGCGTCGAAAAGGCCAAAGCTGCGAAGTAGGGTCGGGGAGTAAAATCTTCCGGTCGATAGCTGCATCTGGAGCATGCCGTGCACACTTTCACCGCCGTGATTGAGAAATGTTCCGATACGGGCCTCTTCGTAGGCCATGTGCCAGGTTTTCCGGGCGCACATTCACAGGGCGAAACGCTCGATGAACTCAACGCGAACCTGCGCGAAGTCATCGAGCTGCTGATCGACGATGGCGTGCCAAAGCTTGAAACCGAGTTTGTGGGTACACAAACCCTGATCGTGGCTTGATGCCAGCACTGCCGGTTCTGAAACCACGCGAGGTCGTTGCGTTGCTGGCAGCGCTGGGCTTCGTGGAAGTGCGTCAGAAGGGTTCACAAAAGCAATTCCGTCACCCGGACGGACGCGCCACCACAGTGCCATTCCATCCCGGCCGCGATATTTCTCCAATTCTTCTGCGCCAGATCGCCAGGGATACAGGCGTGACCTCCGAGGCCCTGACCGCCTCGCGAAAGTGAAAACGGGATGCTCTCGATCAGAAATTTGGTTCAGGCGTATGTACCCGGCAAGCCGGTGTTGCGCGACATCACGCTTGACATCGGCGGTGCCGACATCACCGCAATCATCGGTCCCTCCGGCACCGGCAAGTCGACCCTGATCCGCTGTATCAACCGGCTGGTGGAGCCGACCTCGGGTGCCATCGAATTCGAAGGCCGAGACCTGGTCAAATTGTCGGGCAGCGAATTGCGCCGGGCCCGTAGTCGCATCGGCATGGTGTTCCAGGAATACAACCTGGTCGAACGCTTGAGCGTGATGGAAAACCTGCTTACCGGGTGCCTGGGCAAGACGCCGGCCTGGAAGGCGCTGTTGCGCAAATTCGAGCCTGTGGACATTCGCCGCGCCTGGGAAATGCTCGAAGTGGTGGGCTTGACCGGCTTCGCCAATGCGCGTGCCGATTCGCTCTCCGGCGGCCAGCGCCAGCGCGTCGGCATATCGCGCGCGGTGATGCAGCAACCGGCGTTGTTGCTGGCGGACGAACCCACCTCGTCTCTCGACCCCAAGACATCGGTGGAGATCATGGAACTGCTGGCGCGCATCGCGCAAGACCGCAACATCCCGGTTGTCATCAACATGCATGATGTGGAACTGGCCAAGCGCTTCGCCAGCCGCATCATCGGCATGGCCGGCGGCCGCGTGGTCTACGACGGACCACCCGCGGGCTTGAGCGACGAGATTCTCAAGCAGATTTATGGCGGTGAAAGCTGGCTGCATTGATGTTGCCAAGAAGCCTGTGACCGCATCCGCTGCAAGACCGTTCCACACCGCGCCCCTGGCGCGCCTGGGCTGGCTTGCCCTGGCGCTTTACCTGCTGTGGGCCATGAGTTCGCTGGAATTCAACCTGGCGCGCTTTATCACTGGCCTGGACAACGGCGCGAAATTCATCGCGCGCATGTTCCCGCCGAACTTCGAGCGCTGGGACCTGCTGGTCAAGGGCTTGACCGAATCGCTGCAGATGGCTTTCCTGGCCTCGTTTCTGGGGACATTGATTTCGCTGCCCCTGGGCCTGCTCGCGGCGCGCAACCTGCTGCCGGCTGCCATCACCTGGCCGGTGCGCATCATCATCATCGCCTGCCGCTCGTTCCACCCGGTGATCGTCGCCATCATTTGCGTCAAGGCGGTGGGTTTTGGTGCCCTGGCCGGCATCATCGCCCTGACCGTGGCCTCGGTCGGCTTCGTGGCCAAACTATTCACCGAGGCGATCGAGGAAATCTCGATGAAGCAGATCGAAGCCGTGCGCGCCACCGGCGCTTCTTTCATGAACGTGGTGATCTTCGGTGTGATGCCGCAGGTGATGTTTCGCTTCATCGGCTTCGCCGCC
>JAYTDE010000773.1:0-1507 GCA_043736195.1 Burkholderiales bacterium
GCGCAAGGTGGTCGTGATCTATCTGGTCAATGGTGTCAAGCTTGCCGGGCGCGTGACATCGTTCGATCAACATACGGTGGCGCTCGATGGCAACGAGCGTCAGGTGATCAACAAGCATGCGATCGCCACCATCATGCCGGCGCCGCCCCGGCCGGCGGTGCGCAAGCCGCGCGATCCGGGCATCGTGCGGCGCAATCACCTGGGCTTGCCGATCAAGGAAGCCGGCGCACCTACGGTATCGATCCGGCCGCAACGGCGCTACGTGCCGGTAGATTGACAAGCGCAATGCCGCCGCCCACCAGCATTGTCGCGGCAATGAACGCGACGCTCACCCGGTCGCCCAGGACCAATACGCCGAAGACCACGCCGAACAACGGCGTCAGAAACGAAAATACCGAAAGCTGGGCTGCCCAGTAGCGGGTCAGCAACCAGAACCAGGTCAGGTAGCTGGCAAAGGCCACCAGCACGCCCTGGTACAGGATCGAGGCCAGTACCACGGGTGCCAGATGGGTGATGCCGCTTTCGCCCAGTGCCATCGAGACTACCGGCAGGGTAGCGCCGGCAAATGCCAGCTGATAGAACAAGGTTTTCGCCGGCCGTGCATTTGATAGCGATGTAGTGCGTACTACAATGGTAGTGAGCGCCCACAATAGAGCGCCGATGACGCCCATCAAGTCGCCCTTCCAGGCATTGCCGCCGGTCGCGACAAGGCCTTCACCGAAGGCTGTCACGATGCCGGCGAAGGCGGTCAGGATGCCTGCCCACTGCCACGGCCGCAGGCGCTCGCCCGGGATCAATAGCGCCAATCCGAGGGCGGTAAACACCGGCGCCATGAAGACGAACACCACCATGCGTGCCGCGCTGGTATGGTTCAGGCCGGTGTGGATGAAGGCGAATTCGGCGGCGAACAGTGCACCTGCAACCAGGCCCGGGGCAGCGTGCCATCGCGATCAAACAGCGGGATCCCGCGTAGTCGAGCGTAGGCAAACAGCAAAACCGCAGCGACGGTCGAGCGCAGGCAGGCCTGCATCACCAGCGAAATTCCCGGCGCGGCCAGCTTGATCGCTACCTGGTTGAAGCCCCACATGGCCGACAGCAGCAGCATCAGCAGGATGGCCTGGGTATCGGCGGGTTTGCGGTCGGGCGGGATCGGCAAATGGACTTTCTGGAAACTCGCAGGTGAGGCCGGCTGGGCCGCCAGGATTGAGGGAGCGCAAGGGCACGAAAGAAGGTTCTTGCCCTTGTTGCTTGGCTTATGTCATCCAATCGACGATCGACAGGGTATCGCGATCGAATACCAGCATGATCAGGCCATAGCGACAGTCGACTGGAACAAAGCTCAGCTTGCGCGCCGGATGCGCCGCGCGTACCCGCTCAAGTTCGGCGCCGATTGCCGAGTCGCCGCGCGCCAGTTCGTCGATATCGGCGGCGTCGCGTGCGATGCGCTCGAAGTTGAGGCTGTCAAGCTTGCGATTCAGGGCGCCGTAGTGTCTAATGGCAGGCCCGC
>JAYTDE010000774.1:0-2194 GCA_043736195.1 Burkholderiales bacterium
CATCACCGCGACGTGGTCGCACACCTGGGCTGCGACCCGCAGGTCGTGGGTGATGAACAGCATCGCCAGGTTCATGCGGTCACGGATTTCGTCGAGCAACTGCAGCACCTGGGCCTGCACCGACACGTCGAGCGCGGACACGGCCTCGTCGGCGATCAGCAGTTCCGGTTCCATCGCCAAGGCGCGCGCGATGCAGATGCGCTGACGCTGGCCGCCGGAAAACTGGTGCGGGTAGCGGCCCAGTGCCTCAGGGTCGAGGCGCACGGTCTCCATCAGTTGCCTGGCGCGCGCCAGCGCGTCGGGTTTCGAGGTGCCGTAATTGAGCGGGCCCTCGATGATCGCCTCACCCACGGTGCGCCGCGGGTTGAGGCTGCGATAGGGGTCCTGGAACACGATCTGCACACGTCGCCGCAAGGGGCGCAACTGGCGAGCGCCCATGGTGGCGATGTCGTCGCCTGAGAGCCGTACGCTGCCGCTGGTGGGGTCGATCAGGCGCGCGATACAGCGTGCGACGGTCGACTTGCCGGAGCCCGATTCGCCGACGATGCCCAGGGTCTGGCCGCGACGAATCTCGAAGCTCACGTCTTCGGCTGCGTGTACGGCGCGCTTTTTAGCGAGAAAGCCGCCGCTTTTGTAGATTTTGGTCAGGTGCGCGGTGGCCAGCACGATCGGCGCGGAAGCATCGGCGTCGCGTTTGCGCGGCGTGATGCTGGGCACGGCTGCGATCAGCATCTTCGTATAGGCGTGTTCGGGGCGTGCCAGCAACTCGGCCTTGGCGCGCATTTCCACCAGATTGCCCAGGCGCAGCACGGCAACGCGGTCGGCGATCTCGGCGACCACGCCGAAATCGTGGGTGATGAACAACACGCCGGTGCCGTGGCTTTGCTGCAGTTCGCGAATCAGCTTCAGGATCTGTGCCTGGGTGGTCACATCCAGCGCGGTGGTCGGCTCGTCGGCGATCAGCAGCACCGGATCCATGATGAGGGCGATGGCGATCACGATGCGCTGGCGCTGGCCACCCGACAGCTGATGCGGGTAGGAGGCCATCATGCGTTCTGGGTCCGGCAGATGCACCTCCTCGATCACGCGCTTGACGCGGCTGCGGCGTTCGTCGGGCGCGAGCCGGGTGTGCATGCGCAGTACTTCGTCGATCTGGTCGCCGCAGGACATCACCGGATTCAAGGCCGTCATCGGTTCCTGGAAAATCATCGACATGCGCACGCAGCGTAGCGCACGCAGGCGTTCGGCGCTTGCGCCCAGGATGTTTTCGCCCTCCAGCAGAATCTCGCCACTGGTCGCCTTGAGTTCCTTGGGCGAGAGCCCCATGACCGCATGCGCGATCACCGACTTGCCGGAACCGGATTCGCCGACCAGGCAGACGATCTCGCCGCGCCCGACCGTGAGGCTGACGTCCGCCACCGCATGGGCGCGATCGCTGCCGCGTGGCAGCGCGATGCTTAACGCCCGTATGTCGAGAACCGCGCTCACCGGACTACCCTCCTGTCACTGCGTGACATCCTCCCCTGGGGAGGCGTATTTCTCAATTCGGCGCTCCCTGCGGGCGGCCGGGCGGGAGCGCTCATGCCCGCTTGGCCATCTTGGGATCGAGCACGTCGCGCAGGCCATCGCCCAGTATGTTCACCGCCAGCACCGTGAGCGCCAGGAAGATCCCCGGGAAAAACACGTTGTGCGGGAACTGCTGGAACTGCACCCGGCCCTCGGCCATGATGTTGCCCCAGGTGGGAATGTCGGTCGGCAGGCCTAAGCCCAGGAACGAAAGAATCGCCTCGGTCAGGATCGCCGAGGCGCAGATGTAGGTGCCCTGCACGATCAAGGGCGCCAGCGTGTTGGGCAGAATGTGACCGAACATGATCTTGAAGGTTGGAGTGCCCAGCGAGATCGCCGCCTCGACGTACGGTTCCTCGCGAATCGACAGCACCAGCGAGCGCACCAGGCGTGTCACGCGCGGAATCTCGGGGATGGCGATGGCGACGATCACCGACAGCAGGCTGGCCTTCCACAATGCCACCAGGGCAATCGCGATCAATACCCCGGGAATCGCCATGATGCCGTCCATCACGCGCATCAGCGGCATGTCGAGCCAGCGCAGGTAACCGGCGGAGAGGCCGGCGATCACGCCCAGAAACACCGCGATCAGCGCACAGGCGATGCCGACGATCATCGAGATGCGCGT
>JAYTDE010000775.1:0-2474 GCA_043736195.1 Burkholderiales bacterium
AGAGCGATCCGCTGTACGACAAGTACCAGGGGTTTTACGCGCACATGGCGTTGCGCGAGCAACTGGTTGCGATGGACGCGCTGGAAGACGATTTGTAAGCGTGACGTGGATATGACATCACCTGGAGCCGCCATGAATGAGATAGACATCGATATTGCCGTCGTCGGTGCCGGGCTGTGCGGCCTGGCGCTGGCGCGTACGCTGCACGCACGCGGTCAGCGCTTCCTGCTGTTCGAGGCACGCGAGCGGTTGGGCGGACGGATTCTCGGCGAACACAGCGCCAGCGGCATGGCGCTCGATCTTGGCCCGACCTGGTTCTGGCCCGAGGCCGAACCGCACATGGCCGCGCTGATCGCCGAACTGGGGCTGGACGCCTTTCCCCAGCACGATAGCGGCACGGTGCTGCGCATGCGCGATCCGAACAAAACCGCCGAAAGCAGCGATCAAACCGTCCATGGCGGGGCGATGCGCCTGAGCGGCGGCATGTCCGAACTGGTGCAGGCGCTATCCGGCAGCCTGCCAGCGCAAGCCATCCGGCTGGCGCATGAACTGATTGCAGTGACCGACGTGGGCGCGTATCTCGAACTGCGTTTCCGCCGCAGTGGTGGAGAAATAGGCGGCGAAATTAGCCCGGTGGAAACCGTGATCCGCGCGCGTCGTGTGGTGCTGGCCGTGCCGCCACGTCTGCTGCTTGAGCGTGTGCGCTTCACACCCGCGCTCGATCCTGAACAGGTCGAGGCGATGCGCGCCACGCCCACCTGGATGGCCACACAAGCCAAGGCGCTGATGATCTACCCGCAGGCCTTCTGGCGCGAAGACGGCCATTCCGGCAATGCCTTCGTGCGCCACGAACAGGCGGTGCTGGGCGAAATCTTCGATGCCTGCGGCGGCGCCGACGCCAGCCAGAGCGGCGCAGCGCTCGGCGGTTTTTGCGCCATGACGCCGGAACAGCGCATGCAATTCGAGATGGGTATGCCGATGCTGGTGCGCAGCCAACTGGTGCAACTGTTTGGTGAAGCCGCCGATGAGGGTGAACTGCATTTCCACGACTGGGCCGACGAGCCGTATACCTGCGCGGCGCTCGACCGGGCCGAGCCCGCCAATGAGCCCGAATACGGCCACCCCGCGCTGACGCGCAGCGGGTTCGGCGGTCGATTGCATTTCGGCGCCAGCGAGACCGCTCTGCATGGTGGCGGCCACATGGAAGGCGCGCTGGACGCCGCCATGCGATTGCAGCAGGCGCTGGCTCCGGCGCGCGCGCCGCAGGCTTCGCCTCTCTCTGCGCTTAACGCGCACTGCATCGAGCGTTTCGCCACCTGGGCGGGCGTGCGCCGCGAGTTGGCGCTCGTTACCTATCAGCGCACGCTACACGAGCGGCTGTCTGTCCAGGCGCGCGAGCAACTGACCCGCCACAGCGTGCTGGAAAGCCTGGTTGAGACCTACGACGCCGCGCTGCACCAGCTCGCCGACCTGCCGTTCGATGCGAGCGGCTCGGTACTGGAGCCGGGCTGGTCCGAGCTCACCCCACCTGTGCTCCAGCCCATGCATGGTTTCGGCGCGGCACTGCTCGACGAGGTGCTGCGCTTTAACCGTGGCTCCTGCGCCATCTCGAACTTCCCCGGTGAGCACACACCGGAACCGGCGTATCTGGAGGATATCCAGCGCGATATGTACGCCGCCTGGCGCACATTCGTGCTCGCCGGCAACGACATCCTGATGCAAAAAGCCTGATGCCGATGAAACTCTACATGGCCCCTGGCTCCTGTTCCACCGGCATCCACATTTTGCTGGGGGAGCTCGACCTGGCTTTTGAGGCTTACATCGTGAACTTGCCGGCAGGCGACCACACCAAGCCCGAATATCTCGCGATCAACCCGAAGTCGAGCATTCCCACGCTGGTGCGCGATGATGGTTCAGTGCTCACCGAGTTTCAGGCGATTGCCTATTGGCTCGCGCGCAGCTACCCGAAAGCGAAGCTGCTGCCGGGTGACCCAGATGGCGATGCGCGCGTGATCGAGGCGATGGACTACGTCGTCGGCACCATTCACGGCCAGGGTTTCGCGCGCATTTTTATCACTGACACCTTTACGCCGAACGAAGCAGACCACGAAGCGGTGAAGGCGCGCGGGCGGGAAATTGTCGAGCGGGGATTCGCGCTGATGAACGCGGCGCTGGCCGGCAAGGAATATGTGGTCGGCAGTTTCTCCATCGCCGATGCGGCGCTGTTCTACGTGGAATTCTGGGCGGACAAAATAGCCATCGACCTGCCCGAACACTGCCGCGCGCATTACCAGCGCATGCTGGCGCGCCCGGTGGTGCAGCGGGTGCTGCGGGAAGAGGGGTATCGCTGATGCGCCAGCGGCTAGCGATAAGCAATCTGAAAACCGAACCGCTGGAAGCCGTTCTTCCAGCAGGCTTGAAGCCGGTCGAGCAACTCCCGCTCGACCCGTGCTATGCGGGTTTGAGCGATCCCT
>JAYTDE010000776.1:0-6342 GCA_043736195.1 Burkholderiales bacterium
ATCCACATGATCCGCACCTTCGAAACCGATGATCACAAAGGCGCGGCGGCGGCGTTTGTTGAAAAGCGCGCGCCGCAATTCAAGGGCCGCTGATGCCACTGTCGAAAGGCGCAACGCGGGCTGCAATGCCGCTCAACCTCGATTCGTCCCACAGCGCCGGTCGCGCGCATCAAATAATTCAACCGCTTGACACCGGCGTCCGGCAAGACGACGCCTGGCAGGCACATAACCCGAGTTGACCTCTACCCCATGACCACCCAAAATCCAACTCCCACCCTGCCGCTTGCCGGCCTCACCGTAATCGACCTGTCGCGCGCGCTCGCCGGGCCGTTTTGCGCCACCATCCTGGCTGACCTCGGGGCTGACGTGATCAAGATCGAACCCTCGCCGGATGGCGAGATGGTGCGCGGCTGGGGCCCGTTCCACGATGGCATCAGCGTCTATTACCTGTCGATCCATCGCAACAAGAAAAGTCTGGTGGTGAACTTCCGCGACCCGGCCGGGCTCGAACTGATCCGCCGCCTGGCTGACCGTGCCGACATTCTGGTGGAGAATTTCAAGCCGGGCGCGATGGCCGACATGCAACTGGACTACGTAACACTGGCGGCACGCAACCCGCGCCTGATTTTCGCCTCGATCACCGGCTTCGGAACCAGCGGCCCTTATGGCGGCTGGCCCGGCGTCGACCAGATCGCACAAGGCATGTCGGGCCTGATGAGCCTGACCGGCCAAAAGGAAACCGGGCCGACCCGCGTCGGCATTCCGATCGGCGACGTGGTGGGCGGCATGTGGGCGGCGCTCGGCGTGCAGGCCGCGGTAATCCAGCGCCATGCGACCGGTCGCGGCCAGATGGTCGAGACATCGCTCTTGGCCGGCCTGATCGGGCTCTTGACCGTGCAGGGCCAGCGCCAGTTGAGCCTGGGCGATACGCCCGGCGTTGCCGGCAATGACCATCCGGTGGTGTGCCCCTACGGCATGTTCGAGGCCAAGGACGGCCCTTTCAACATGGCTGCCGCCACTGAAGACATGTGGGTCAAGCTTTGCAAGTTGTTGGGCATGAACGACTGGATCACGGATCCCGAATACCGCGACAACGCCGGCCGCCATCGCAATCGCGAAGCGGTGAAAAAGCGCCTCAACGAAAAATTTGCCGCGCGCGGCAAGATGGAATGGACGCTCGAACTGGTCAAGCTGGGGCTGCCGGCAGGCCCGATCATCACTCTCGACCAAGTGTTCGCCGACCAGCATGTGAACGAGACCGGGATCGTCGAGGAAATCGATCATCCCACGCTGGGCCCGCTGCGTCTGATCGCCAATCCGGTACGCATGGCCGGCATGGGCGGCCGCTCGGTACGCAGCGCGCCGCCCCTCTTGGGCGCCGATTCACGTCGCGTGCTGGAACAATTTGGCTTGGGTGCCGCGGAAATCGATGCCCTGGTTGCTGCAAAAACCGTTCAATGCCTTTGATAGGGAACCACCATGCTAGCTGATCAGATCGCCTATGTCGCCGTCGCTTCCAACGACGTGTCCGCCACCTGTGCGGTGTACGAAAAATACTTCGGATTGCCGCGCAACAATTTGGCGTCGTCAGCCGGCGAGATCGCCGTCTACAGCCTGGGGCGCAGCGCGCTGGCAGTGGTGCCGCTGGGCCACCCGCTGATTGATGGCGCAGCGAAACCGGGGGTGCATCACATCGCGCTGGGCGTCGATGAAATCGACGCCGCGGTGCAAAGTGCCGGCCTCACCGCCAGCCGCGCCGAAAGCTTAGGCGGGCGCCGCGCTGTGACCTTCGATCAGACTGCCACCGCTGGCGTGCGGGTACGGCTGATCGAACGTCTCGAATTGAAACCTCACAACGGCGCTGCGGTCGAGCGCATCGACCACCTGGGCATCGCCAGTACCGATGTCGCCGAAGACGAGCGGATCTTCAACGGGCGTTTCGGTTTTGCGGTCGAAAGCCGGCAGACCGATATGGAAGTTTCGATGGCGGTGGAGTCATTCACCTCCGACAAATATGGCGTGGTCTATCACACCCGCGCCCCCGAGCCGGTCGGCGGCTTGCGTGTCAGCTTCATCAGCGTTGGTGACTGCGAATTCGAATTCCTCGCCAATTTCGACCCGCGTCAAGGCGCGCAGATCGAACACGGCCGCTCCGGTTCGACCAAGCAGGACCAGGGCGCGATCACCCGCTTCGTGACCTCGCGCGGGCGCGGCCTGCATCATGTGGCGGTGAAGGTGCGCGATATCGACGCCACCCTCGACAGCATGGCCGCGGCCGGCCTGCCGATGATCGATGTCAAGGGCCGGCCCGGCTCGCGCCGTGCACTGATCGGCTTTCCGCATCCCAAGGCCACCGGCGGCATCCTGATGCATCTGGTGCAACGCGATGCCTGAAGCCTTGGTCGTCACCGAGCGTCAGGGCGATTGCCTCATCGCCACCCTGAACCGGCCCGCCGACGGCAACGCGATCAGCCTGGCGGTCGCACGCGAACTAGCGGCAGTGGTCGCTGCCTGCGCCACCGATCGTTCACTGCGCGCGCTGGTGATCACCGGTGCCGGCCCGCGCTTTTTCTGCACCGGTGGTGATGTCAAGGCCTATGCCCGCGTCACCACCGCAGAAGAGTTGAACGAAGTGTTCGACCTGATTCGAAACTTGCTCGATGCGATCGAGGCGCTGCACTGCCCGGTGATCGCCGCGATCAACGGCTACGCCATCGGCGGCGGCGCCGAACTGGTGCTGGCCTGCGACTTGCGGGTGATGGATGCGGCAGCGCAAATCGGCTTTCCGCAATCGCGCCTGGGCATATTGCCAGGCTGGGACGGCATCGGCCGCCTGATTCCGCTGGTCGGTCGCGGCGCTGCCGCCCGCCTGTTGCTCACCGGCAAGCGGGTCGATGCCGCGGAAGCGCTGCGCATCGGCCTCATCGAGGAAGTGGCGCCCGCTGGCCAGTGCCTGGCGCAGGCGATCGCGCTGGCGCAGAGCTTTGGCGAAACCGCACCGCTCTCGTTGGCAGCCATCAAACTGGCGCTGCGCGACACGGCGAACGGCGACCCGGCGGGCGCGCGCAGGCGCGCTCGCGAGGCCTTCATCCCTCTGTGGTTTTCCGCCGACCACAAGGAAGCCGAGCGCGCATTCGCGGAAAAGCGGGCGCCGCGCTTCAACGGGTCTTGACACCAGGCATCAAGGTGGTGCTGGCACCGCTGCAGCGACGATTCAGACTACTTGGCGGTAAGCGACATGGATAGACAGCGTTTGGCTCCATGATTCCGGCGACAACTATCTTGAAATTCACCGTTACCGCGCTCGGGTTCTCGCGGCGCCGCTGTGTCCGGGGCTGCTTAGCGTGCTTGCTTGGTCCCCCACAGCGTTGAGATCGGCACCGCGAACATTCGCTCGCCGAATGGCGTCACGGTATCGTGATCATAGAGCACCAAACCCAACGCGAATCGCGTACCGCAGACTTCCGCAAGCTTGCGAATGCCGGCAAAATCCTCGCTCCTGACAGTCGCCGCCGCCTTGACCTCGATGCCGATCAATTGGCCATCCTGATCCTCTATGACAATATCGACCTCGTTGTCGTAGCGATCGCGAAAGTGAAAAAAATCGAAACGCCTGCCGCTCCAAGTTGCGAGCTTGAGCAATTCACCAACCACAAATGTTTCGAGCAGTGGCCCAAACGGCGTGCGGTTGGCTTGCAGCCGGGCGGGGGACAGATTCCGCAGTGCCGCCAGCAGTCCTGAATCGAGAAAATGCAACTTGGGGGTCTTGACCAGGCGCTTCAGTTCGTTGGTGTACCAAGGCTCGAGTGTCCGGATGAGGAACAACTTCTCGAAGACATCTGCGTACTTCCGCGTCGTCACGTGGTTCATGCCCAGCGGTGCTCCGAGGCTGGAGTAATTCACCAGTTGACTGGAATGATGTGCAAGGACCCGCAGCAAGCGCGGCATCTGCCTGACGTGTTGAATCTGGGCGACGTCACGGACGTCTCGCTCGATGATGGCTTTGATGTAGTCGCTGAACCACTTTTGCCGGCGTGACCACGATTCGCGGTTGACCGCTTCGGGATAACCACCTGACAACACAAGCTGGACAAGTCGGGATCCTCTGATGGGTTCGCCGACGGCCGGCGCTTTCCCCTGAAAGGCACGCGCCAGAAAGCTTGCTGGTTCGCCATGCATTTCGCATTGCGAAAGCGGCAGAAGGTCAGCGATCTCCATGCGCCCAGCCAGCGAATCCGCGACCTGCGGCAGCGTCATGAGACTTGCGGATCCTGTCAACAGGAAGCGGCCGGGTCGCTTGTCCGTGTCCACGCTGCGTTTGATGGCCAACAGAACTTGTGGCGCGCGCTGAACTTCGTCGATGACGGCGCGATCGAGCCCCCGAACGAATCCCACCGGGTCACGGCGCGCGGCATCGAGCGTGGATTCATCGTCGAGAGTCAGGAACGGCATGTGGTCAGCAGCCACTTTCTCGGCGAGTGTGGTTTTGCCGGATTGCCGGGGTCCGGAGAGCAGCACCACCCGGGTGTCCGACAATGCCTCTCGAATCTGGCGCTCGATGAATCGAGGGTACATGAATGGCCTGAAATGTAGCGAAACCACGGCGGCTAATTGTAAGCGAAGGGCCGGCTGATTGAAAGTATGACGCTGGCTAATTGAAAGACTTTGCTTCCCGGCGCGGGAAAATCGCGCCCGACGTGTTTGCCGACTCCGCACTGAAACGCGTCACGGATGGGCGAGCCGCCGGAGGTTTCGCTCCGGATGCCCGCCAAGCTTTGCGCTCGCGAAGGTGCCTGGTGTGGATTGGCTGCTGGAAAAAGCTAAGTGCCGGTCGAGAATTGTGACGCCCGCAGCGAAATCCAGGACTGGGGGCGAAGAATCTCCAACGGATTACCCGACAACCAGCCAACAGTTACGGGTAGCAATTCCCGAATGCGAAACATGCAGGTGCGGCGAATCACCGTTCAACCACACGTTTGTTTCGCCGAACGGTACCTTTACTTGCCGGTAAACCGTGCCGGACGGCGTTCAAAAAATGCGTTGATGCCCTCGCGAAAGTCCGCCGTTCCCGCCGATGCGTGAAAGCCCGCATGCTCGCGCCCGAGATGCGGGTCCAGCGGCGAGGTGGCAGCGGCATAAACCAGGACCTTCGCCTTGGCCAATGCGCCCGGTGCGCCCGCTGCCAGGCGCTGCGCGGTCTTTTGCACCTCGGCTTCCAGTTCGGCGCGCGGCACCACGCGGTTGACCATGCCCAGACTCAACGCGGTCGGCGCATCGATCACGTCGCCCAGCATCAGCGCAGCCATGGCGCGACGCGTGCCCATCAGTTGCGTCAGCGACCACGAGGTGCCGCCATCCGGGCTGGTGCCGATCGCACCGTAGGCCGGTACGAATTTGGCGTCGTCCGCCGCGATCACCAGATCGGTGGCCATCGCCAGGCCGAGGCCACCGCCGGCCACCGCGCCCTGGGTCGCGCCCACGACCGGGATCGGCAGCGCGCGCAGGCCGCGGATGATGCGGTGAAACAGCTTGATCAGCGCGTCCGCGGTCGCAGGCGCGCCCGCCAGGTCGCGATGAAACACCTTGAGGTCGCCGCCGCCCATGAAGGCGCGGCCTGCACCGCCCAGGATCATCACCCGCACCGAGGGCTCGGCCGCCACCGCGGTGATCGCCGCGTCCAGCGCTTCGCCCATCGTGAAATCGAGTGCATTGAGGCTTTTCGGTCGATTCAAGGTCACAGTTGCGATCGGGCCATCGATGGCCAGCAATACTGCGGGCTCTTCCACCACGGTTTCAGTCATTTTCCACACCCCTCGATATTCAGGTCAACCAGCGCTTGCGGCGCCGATAGTGCTTGACGGCGCGGTAGTCCACCGCGTGCCCGCCGCCCAGGTAAAACTCCTGCACGTCGGGATTCTTCTTCAGATCCGCCGCATCGCCGTTCATCACGATGCGCCCGTTCTCGATCAGATAGGCGGTATCGGCGATCTCCAGCGCCGCGGCGGCGTTTTGCTCGACCAGCAGAATCGACACGCCGGCGTCGGCATTGATGCGCTTGATGATGTCGAAAATCTCGTCCACCAGCAGCGGCGCCAAGCCCAGGCTGGGCTCGTCCAGCATCAAGAGCCGCGGCTCGGTCATCAGCGAACGGCCGATCGCCAGCATCTGCTGCTCGCCACCGGACAGGTAACCCGCCTGCGCGCCGGCGCGCTCTGCCAGGCGCGGAAACCAGGAGAACACGCGGTCGATCAGTTGCTGCACATGCTTGCGATCATGGTGCATGGTCGATGCCGCCAGCAGGTTTTCCGCCGGCGTGAGGTGCTCGAACACGCGGCGCCCTTC
>JAYTDE010000777.1:0-1891 GCA_043736195.1 Burkholderiales bacterium
AAGCTCGAACAACTCGGCATCACCCTGCCGGCGGAGGGCCCGCCGGGCGGCAACTACGAAAATTTCGTGATAACCGGCAACCTCTTGTATCTCGCCGGCAAGGGCTGGCCGGTGCGCGCCGCCGGCATCAACCCGGTGCCCAAGGTCGGGCGCGAGATTTCGATCGAGGAAGGCTATGCCGATGCGCGCACCGTGGGCATCGCGCTGATCGGCGCGATGAAAAAAGCGCTGGGTGATCTGTCGCGCGTCAAGCGCGTGGTCAAGGTGCTGGGCATGGTCAACGCAGTTCCGGATTTCACCGAGCAGCCCAAGGTGATCAATGGCTGTTCCGACCTGTTCGTGGAAGTGTTCGGTGACCGTGGCCGGCATGCGCGCTCGGCGGTCGGCCTGGGTTCGCTGCCGCGCGGGTTTTCGGTCGAGATCGAAGCCATCGTCGAATTCGAGTAGGTCGGGCAGGCGCAGGTTCACAAGCGTTACGAAGGAAAACATCCCATGTGCGGCATAGTTGGCGCGGTTGCGGACCGCGATATCGTTCCCATCCTGATCGAGGGCTTGAAACGCCTCGAATACCGCGGCTATGACTCGTGCGGCGTGGCGATTCACGGCAGCGCGGCGCCGGCTGCCGGCCATGGCCTGCGGCGCGCGCGCAGCGTGGCGCGCGTGGCCGACCTTGATTCGCAGGTGACCGATGGTTCGCTCAAGAGCGGCACCGGGATCGCCCACACGCGCTGGGCCACCCATGGGGCGCCGGTCACGGTGAATGCGCATCCGCATTTTTCGCGTGACCAGGTGGCGCTGGTGCACAACGGCATCATCGAGAATCATGACGAACTGCGCGACGAATTGAAGGCGCAGGGCTACGTGTTCGAAAGCCAGACCGATACCGAAGTCATCGCCCATCTGGTGCAATCGGTCTACAAAGGCAACCTGTTTGCGGCGGTGCATGCCGCCGCCAAGCGCCTGACCGGGGCCTACGCGATCGCGGTGTTCTGCGAAGACGAGCCCAACGTGGTGGTGGGTGCGCGTGCCGGCAGCCCGCTGGTGGTGGGCCGTGGCTATGGCGCATCGGCCGGCGAGAATTTCCTGGCGTCCGACGCGCTCGCGTTGGCCGGTACCACCGATCACATCAGCTATCTGGAAGAAGGCGACGTGGTCGAGCTGCGGCGTGATGGCGTCACCATCATCGACCGTGACGGCAACAACGTGCAGCGTGAAGTGCGGGTGGTGCACGCCGCCACCGGCATGGTCGAGCTGGGGCCTTATCGCCATTACATGCAAAAGGAAATCTTCGAGCAGCCGCGCGCGGTGGCCGACACGCTCGAAGGCGTGGAAGGCATTGCAGCCTCGCTCTTTGGCGATGAGGCCGAAGGCGTGTTCAAGGCCATCAACGAAGTGCGCATCCTGGCCTGCGGCACCAGCTACTACTCCGGCATGACGGCCAAGTACTGGCTCGAATCGATCGCGCAACTGCCGACCCAGGTGGAGGTGGCGAGCGAATTCCGCTACCGCGACAGCGTGCCCAACCCGCATGCGCTGGTGGTGGTGATTTCGCAATCAGGTGAGACCGCCGACACCATGGCGGCCTTAAAGCACGCGCAATCCCAGGGTCACGTGCACACCCTGGCCATCTGCAATGTCGGCACCTCGGCCATGGTGCGCCAGACCAGCCTCAAGTACCTGACCCGCGCCGGGGTTGAAATCGGCGTCGCCTCGACCAAGGCCTTCACCACCCAGCTGACCGCGCTGTTTCTCTTGACCCTGACCCTGGCCAAGCTGCGCGGCAAGCTCTCCGCTGCGGTTGAAGGCTTCGGCCCAGGCGATGATTTGCGGCTCTAAGGCCAGCACGCTGGTGAGCGCGTTGGGCAGGTGGCGCAGGTCTTTCAGGTGTTTG
>JAYTDE010000778.1:0-5501 GCA_043736195.1 Burkholderiales bacterium
ATTTTTCCGGTGGCGCCGAGCGGAATCGCGTCGACGAAGGCAACATCGTCCGGCAACCACCATTTGGCGATCTTGCCCTCGAAAAACTGCAGCAGGTCCTCGCGCGAAACATCCATGCCGGGCTTTCTCACCACCACCAGCAGCGGCCGCTCGTCCCATTTCGGGTGCGCGATACCGATCACCGCGGCCTGCTGCACGGCGGGGTGCGCCACCGCGATATTCTCCAGATCGATCGAACTGATCCACTCGCCGCCCGACTTGATCACGTCCTTGCTGCGGTCAGTGATCTGCATGTAGCCATCGGGGTTGATCGAGGCCACGTCGCCGGTGGGAAACCAGCCAGCGACCAGCGGATCGCCGCCCTCGCCCTTGAAGTAGCCGCGTACCACCCAGGGCCCGCGCACCAGCAGGTCGCCAAAGGCCTTGCCGTCCCACGGCAATTCCGCACCGTCGCCACCGACGATCTTCATGTCCACGCCAAACACCGCGCGACCCTGGGTGACTTCAACCTTGAACTGTTCCTCAGGGGCCTCTGACAGATGTTTGGTCTTCAGATTGCACACCGTGCCCAGCGGTGACATCTCGGTCATGCCCCAGGCGTGCAGTACCTTGACCCCGTAATCGTCCTGGAAGGTCCTGATCATCGCCGGCGGGCATGAGGAGCCGCCGATCACGGTGCTCTTCAGCGTCGAGAACCTGAGCCCGTTTTGCTTGAGGTGCGCGAGCAATCCCAGCCACACCGTGGGCACGCCCGCCGACATGCTCACCTTCTCGGTTTCGAACAATTCGAAAACGCTCTTGCCGTCAAGGTGCGGTCCGGGCAGCACCAGTTTCGCGCCTACCAGCGGGCAGGCATAGGCCAGGCCCCAGGAATTGACATGGAACATCGGCACCACCGGCAAGATGCAATCGCGCGCCGAGCAGTTGAGGCTGTCCGGCAAGGCCGATGCATAGGCATGCAGCATGGTCGACCGATGGCTGTACAGGGCACCCTTGGGATTGCCGGTGGTGCCCGAGGTGTAGCACAGCGACGAGGCGGTGTTCTCGTCAAAACTCGGCCATTGCAATTGATCCGAGGCCGCGCCCAGAAGATCTTCATAGCACAACAGACCCTCCAGCCTGGAGTCCGCGGGCATGTGCGCGCGGTCGGTCATCAACACCAGTGCCTTGCAGGTTTTCAGGTGCCCGGCGATGCCCTCCACCAGTGGCAGGAAGGTCAGGTCGAAGAACAGCACCCGATCTTCGGCGTGGTTGATGATCCAGGCGATCTGCTCCGGGAACAGGCGCGGGTTGATGGTGTGCATCACCGCGCCGATACCGGAAATACCGTAGTACAACTCGAAATGCCGATAGCCGTTCCATGCCAGCGTGCCGACGCGGTCACCGAGGCCCACGCCGAGACCTGCGAGCGCATTGGCGGCACGCTTGGCGCGCAGCCTGGCATCGGCATAGGTGTAGCGATGCATGCCGCCCTCGACCGTGCGCGAGACGATCTCGCTGTCGGCATGATGCCGCGCGGCATGTTCGATGACCATTGAAATGAGCAGCGGTTGGCTCTGCATGAGGCCCAGCATATATCTCTCCGGATAGGCGATTGCAAGCGCTGAAAACGCGCCGCGATTATAGCTGCCACCCAAGCGATGCCAAGCGATGCCAACGCCGGTTGCGCATCCTTGCTGTCGGCGCCAACAAGACAAGCAAAAAGCCCGCATGCGAAACGCATACGGGCCTTGTGCACCGCCTTCGGAAACGCAGGGCCGCGCGTTACCTGCCGCTGACCCAGGCCGCCAGCTCTTTGACCTCCTGGTTGCCCGGCTGACGCTCCTGCATGGCCTTCACCACCGACTTCATATCCTCGTACATCATGTGGCTGTCGAGTACGGTGTAAAGATAAAGCTCCGGAGTGATGTCGTCTGACGCAGCAGTGGCGCGCCAGGCTTCATAGGTCTTCTTCGCAGAAGCCACTTCGGCGCTCTGGCTGGCACTCAGTTGCTGGGTCTTGATCCCGCGTACGGTCACGCCACCCGCGCGCCCCAGCTTGGCGATCTGTATCACTTCTGCGGTCTGCGCCAGTTTGGCCGGCGCACTGGCCGGCACCTGCGATACCTCCGGTCGGCCAGCGGCCGCTTCGCCCTGCCTTGAACCAGCCTTGAACACCGCCGGCCCCTTCCAGGTTTCCTGGCGGCCACCGTCGAAATACACCACGCGCAACAGCGCGCCCTCAGCCACGCTGAATCGATCACCTTCACGCACCTTCATGAAGGGGGTCGCCCGTGTTGCGGCACCGCCTCCCTGGTAGTTCACCTCACCCTGCATCTGATTGATCAAGCCGACATCGGCGGCCGACCAAGCGACGCTGGCAAACCCAAGGTACAGCATCAGGCCGAACCATCGAACAAGGCGAGCAAGAGTCAAGGTTGCCATTTGAATTCCTTCACAGATCCGGCACCGCCGGATGTCAGCATTGCCATGATGCAACGCTCCAGCAAATGATGCGCGCAAACCACTCTGACCTCAAGGCAGAATGTCACGCGGGCGGGAGCCAGCGCACTGATTCTCGACTTATATCACCACTTTTAACGATTTTGCAGACCTTCATCTCCCACCACCTCGACCACGTCGACCACTCCGGAGCGACCCTTGACCGCGATCCTGTCGTGCCGGCCGGCGATCACGCCCGCGCCCGCCGCTTCGACAGTGGCACGACTGGCGACAATACGCCAGCCCAGGTCCTTGGTTGCCCCTTCCAGACGCGATGCGGTATTCACGGTATCGCCAATGATGGTGTACTCGCGCCGCTTTTCGGTGCCGATGTCACCCGAAATCACAACCCCGGTATGCAGCCCGATGCCGATGGCGAATTCCGGCAGACCGCGGTCGCCAAAGCGCTCGTGCATCCAGATCTTGAACTCGTCGGCTGCGGCCAGCATGGAAAGCGCGGCACGCACAGAACGCCGCGCGTGGTCCGGGTAAGGCACCGGCGAGCCGAACATCGCCATCACGGCATCGCCAATGTACTTGTTGACATTGCCGCGTTCGGCCAGAATCGGCTCGCATACCCGCGCGAAATAAGTGTTGAGCATTTCGACGACTTCATGCGCGGTGAGCTTCTCGGAGATAGTGGTGAAGTTGCGGATATCAGAAAACAGGACCGTGACCGTCATCTCTTCGCCCTTCAGGTCGAGCGCCTCGCCTTCACCCTGGTTGGCGATCAGGAGATCGACCACCTCGGACGACACGTAGGAACCGAACATCGAGCGCAGGCGCCGACGTGCCCGCTCCTCCCCGGTCAGTCGCAGGCCGAGCGTGATCAGGAACCCCAGCAGCAAGGTGAACTGCATGGCCGAGACCGGCAACACCCAATCGAAGCGGAATGTCTGGTAAGCGCTTCCGGCGAGCAGCGCCGCCACGCCGATTCCGGCGGCAGCGCCCGCAAGTGGGTGCAAACGCAGAAACAGCCAACCGGCGAGCGCGGCCATGGCCACGATGATCACCACCATGCCACTCCAATCCAGGTCGCGCGGGTAGTGTCCCGAAAGCAGTGTCTCGACAATGTTCGCATGTACTTCACCACCGGTCATCTGCGATCGTGTAAAGCCCACCAGACCGCGCGAATAGGGCGTCAGGTGGGTGTCCTGCAAACTGGACGAATCGTGCGCGGTGATGATCACTACCCGCCCCTTGAGTGCCTTGACCGCCGGCAGTGCGAGCGCCCCGGGCTCGAGCAAACGCGCCATTGAAACACTGGGAATGGTGTTGGATGGCCCTACATAACCGACCACGCGCGACGCAGGTTTGCGTTCAATGAGTTCGCCACCAACGCTCCATACGGCTGCCTGCGGATCCTGCCCGGCAACGCGCAGGGCGAGCTGCGTCGAAAACCCAAGCCCCGGCACGCCCGGTTCGGTCAGCAAGACCGGATAAAAGCGCCGCACGATGCTGTCCTGGTCGGGAAACAGATTGGCCAGACCGACATCCTGCAACTGGTTGGGCAGCAGATAGAAATGCTCCGGTGGAGGCAGCACCAATTCGGACTCGCCACGCGAATTCTCGATCAGGTGCCCGACCAGGATCTTGTTGCCGTGCGCCAGGCGCTCGCGAAACGCGCTGTCGTAGGTGCGACTGATCTGGGTATCCGGCAGGTTCTGCCGTTTGAGCCAGGTCTCGGCGCTGGTGGCATACACGAAGTCCAGCCCGATCACACGGGCGCCGGCGTCGTCGAGCACCTTCATCGCAGCGGCGAAATGCGGCTGCCAGAATGCCAGCGGATCGTCCTTGAGCTTGAGAAACGTGGCGTCATCGACCGAAACGATCGCCACATGCAAAGCCTCACGCCGCTTGGCCGCGACGTGGTGCCAGACGTCGTAGTAAAAGTCGTCGAAACCGGTGAACAGTCCCTGCCACTGGGCCGAAAGCGTCAGGCCGGCGGTGGCCAAAGTCACCGCAACGAAGCGCCGCAGATCGCGCCAGGGTGCCATCGGACTCAATCTCCGACCAGCACGAATGGTGCCCAGAAGAACGGGTGCGCGCGCGAGTAAGTACGTCCGCCAGTGGTAAAACCGCTCGCGGCAAGCGAGCGCTGCGCCGCAGCCAACGCCGCGATCGGCATCTTACCGGCTTTGAGTTCGCGAAATGTACCGGTGACCAGGGCCTGGGTTGCGCTGCTTTCCACCGGCCAATGACTGACCATCAGGCGCCGGGCGCCGGCATACATGAACGCGCGCGTGAGCCCGGCGAACCCTTCACCATTGCTGCCGGCCTGCGATTCGCCCGCGGTATTGCATGCCGACAACACCAGGAGCTCGGCCGAGAGCTCGAGGTTTTCGATGACCTCTTTCATTGACAAGATGCCATCTTCGCCACCGAGGTCGCCGGTCAGGGTCAGCGCCAGCGCCGGCTGCGCCAGCGCCGTCCCGCGGGCCTGCGCACGCGACCGACCTTCCGCGTCGGCGCCCGGATCGATGCTTTGCACGAAGTCGGCACCAAGAAACCCGTGGGTGGCGAAGAGTACATAGCGGGCGTCCTTCAACACGCCTGATTTCGCCCGCTTTTCCTGCGCTTCGCGGCGCGTCAGCACCAGCGAAGGCTCGCCCAGCAAGGTGGCCACCTCGCGCGCCTCCTGCTCGGTTTCCGGCAAGCGCGGAATGCGCGGCAGGCCGTCCGCGCCTGTACCCGCCAAACTGCCAAGCAGGCTGCGAGTAAGCTCACTGTACGTGCCCGCATCTCCGGATTCAGCACCAAACACCGGGTCGGCAAAAGCCACCAGTTGACGCTGATACAAGGCCACCGCGCGCGGATTGATCCGTTGCGAAGCAAGGGCAGCCAGTGAAGGCAGGTAGGTGAAACCATGGTCCGCACCGGCGAAGGGAAGGCCGGCGTATTCGGCAAGAAAGGGCTTGTCGCTGCTGCCGTCCGAGGCCGCCCGTATGGCGGCAAAGCGGGCGCGTTCGGGCTCGCCATATCTCGTGACAAGCAACTCCAGCGGCAAGGCATAGAGTGCG
>JAYTDE010000779.1:0-1761 GCA_043736195.1 Burkholderiales bacterium
GACATCGAACTGCAGAAGCGCGTCTCGCTGATCGATGAAAGCCATGGCCGGCGCGTACGCATGGCCTACCTGTCGGTCTTGGCCAGCCACAAGGTCAACGGCGTGTCGAAACTGCATTCGCAACTGCTGCGCGACACCATCTTCGCCGATTTCGACCAACTCTTTCCCGGGCGCATGGTCAACCGCACCAACGGCATCACGCCGCGCCGCTGGCTGGCTTTGGCCAACCCGGATCTGGCGCGCCTGATCGATCGCCGCATCGGGCCTGAATGGCGCGTGCGCCTGGACCACCTGGAGCGCTTGGGGCCGCTGGCCGAGGATGCCGAATTCCAGAACGCGTTCGCCAGCGTCAAGGCCTCCAACAAGCGGCGCCTGGCCGACTACATCGCACCGCTCACTGGCATCGCCATCAGCCCGGATTCCCTGTTCGACGTGCAGATCAAGCGGATTCACGAATACAAGCGGCAACTGCTCAACGTGCTGCACGTGATCACCCGCTACAACCGCATCATCGCCGACCCCGGCCGCGACTGGATTCCTCGCACCGTGATCTTCGCCGGCAAGGCGGCCTCGGCGTATTTCATGGCCAAACTGGTGATCCGCCTGATCAACGACACGGCCGCCACCATCAACAACGACCCGCGAGTCGACGGCCGCCTCAAGCTGGTATTCGTGCCGAACTACGGCGTTTCGGTGGCCAAGATGATCATTCCGGCGGCCGACCTGTCCGAGCAAATCTCGACTGCCGGCACCGAGGCCTCGGGCACCGGCAACATGAAACTTGCCCTCAATGGCGCGCTGACCATCGGCACCGAGGACGGCGCCAATATCGAGATTCGCGATGCGGTGGGAGCCGACAACATCTTCATTTTCGGCATGCATGCGGCGGAGGTCGCGAAGAGCCGCGCCGCCGGTTACCGGCCGCGCGAAATCTACGCCGCCAACCCCGCTCTCAGACAGGTGATCGACCAGATCGGCGGCGGCCACTTTTCATCGGAAGAACCGACCCGTTACCAGCCCATCGTGCAAAGCCTGCTCGACCATGGCGATCACTACATGCTGCTGGCCGACTATGCCTCCTATGTCGCGGCACAGGAACGGGTCGATGCCCTCTACGCCGACCGCGCGGCCTGGCTCGCCATGGCGGTGCGCAATGTCGCGGCGATGGGCCCGTTCTCCAGCGATCGCACCATCGGCGAATACGCCGACGGCATCTGGCGCGTGCAACCGATCACCATGTGAGCGAGCTTCGCGTGAAACCCAGGGCCCTTCAGGACGCATGGCCGCAGGCGGGGCGAGCGGCCATGCGCAGCCATGCGGACGCACCCCGATGCTGAATGCCGCGGCGATTGGCGACCTGGTCGGCGCACGCGCAAGTGACCCCTTCGCGCTGCTCGGCATGCACCAACGGGGCGGCCGCGTATGGGTCACCGCACTCCTGCCCGGAGCGCATCACGTCGAGGTTTTAAGCGGCGTCGGCGCCGTGCTGGCGAACCTGCCGCAGGTCCACCCCGACGGCCTTTTCGATGGTGCCCTGGCGCAAGGCCAGGCGCGCTGTGAATACCGCCTGCGCGTCCGCTGGGACCAGGCGACGCTTGTGCTCGATGATCCTTACCGCTTCGCGCCGCTGTTGGGGGAAGCCGATGCCTGGCTGATCGCAGAGGGCCGGCATGAGCGTCTGTACGAAGTGCTGGGCGCGCATCCGCGTACGCTTGAGGGCGTGAGCGGATGCGCCTTCGCGGTCTGGGCACCGGGGGCCCG
>JAYTDE010000780.1:0-6177 GCA_043736195.1 Burkholderiales bacterium
TGTCGGTATCTATATGCGGACTGTCTTTCACCTGCTGCTTGGTGATGGCCACCGGCAGTGTGCGCCCCAGCCAGTCCGGCCGGCCGATGGCGATGGGCGGGATCAGCACTTTGCGACCGGACAGCCAGTCGCCGGTGTCCACCACCAGGTAGCGGATCACCCAGGTGTGGTCATCGAAATAGAAATCCGTGACGTGACCGATGTCGCCGTCGCTGGCGCCGATCCGGTAGTTCTG
This sequence comes from Burkholderiales bacterium, assembly GCA_043736195.1. GTDB lineage: Bacteria > Pseudomonadota > Gammaproteobacteria > Burkholderiales > JAEUOS01 > JAEUOS01. Next base: position 236 of record JAYTDE010000780.1, read on the forward strand.
CAAATCCTTCAAGCTGCGCAACATGCTTTTCCCTTTCAAGCTGCGGCAATCGCCGGCGCCGCCTTGAGCGGCGCGCGCCCGCCCATCCCGCTCGCGCCTATTTCTTGATGCTCATGTCGTTGGCCACGCTGGCAACCCCTTCGACGGCGCGCGTGACCTCCAGAGCGCGATCGATCTGGCCCTGGTTGTCGACGAAGCCGCTCAACTGCACCTCGCCCTTGCGCGTAAGCACCGCGATGTCAAAGCTCTTGACGCTGGTGTCGGCCAGGAGCGCGCTCTTGACCTTGGTGGTGACCACGCTATCGTCGAGCTTGTTGCCAACGGTGGTGGGTGCGCCCTTCAAGGCCAGCTTGTTGTCTATCGCTTTCACACCACTGACCCCGCGCGCCACCATGATGGCGCGGTCTACCTGTGCCTGGCTGTCGACAAAGCCGCTCAACTGCACTTCGCCCTTGCGGGTCTCGACCTTGAGATCGAAACTCTTGACCTCGGCATCGGCCAGAAAGGCGGATTTGACCGCGGTGGTGACCACGCTGTCGTCGATCTCGGTGCCGATGGTGGTTTTCGGTGGCGCGGCAACCGCCGGTTCCGGCGCCTTGCCGCAGCCGCTCAACACCAGTACAGCCGCCGCGGCGCTGCCCAGTACCCAATATCCAAGTCGATTTTTCATTTGATCGTTACTCCCGGGAAACGGATTGAATTCGTGACATGCACTTTCCACCGATTGCCCCGGCTTATCTGTACGCTGTCGCACATACTGCAAGCCGCGCACCCGCCTGGATTCTCAAGGCTTGTGACTCGCGCGCCCGCCCTACTGGCGTATGTGCATCACGTGCCTCACGTCGCGCACGCCGTCGACCGCGCGCGCCACCTTGACGGCGTTGTCGATCCGGGTCTGTTGATCGACGCGGCCGCTGAGCAGAACTTCGCCGCGCACGGTGACAACCAGGATGCTGAACTGCCTGATCAGCGCGTTGTCGCGCATGTCGGCCATCACGCGGGTGGTGATGCGCCGGTCGTCGGCATGGGTGGCGCCTGCCAGCGGCGGGTCCGCCAGTCGCACCCGGTTTTTGATACTCCTGACACCGGGCACCACAAAAGCCAGCGCCATCGCGCGATCGATCTGCGCTTGTTCATCGGCGGCGCCGCTGAGTTCGATCGCACCATCGCTGGACGTGACCTCGATGGCGCCACCGGCAAGGCTGCTGTCGGCCCGCAAAGCGACCTTGACCGCGGCCGTGATCGCGCGGTCATCGGTCGCGGGTTCAAGCATGGAACCCGGCTGGCGCAGGCTGGTCCCCGACTCCGGTGCATTGCAGGCCGCCATGGCGATGGCAATCAGGGCGATCAATCCCAACCTCAGGCGGAAACATCGGTTGGCATATTCCATCAAGTGCACCTCGCAAGCCTGGTTGGCCGAAACGCGAATATCGTCCGTTGCGACAGGTTTATCCGTGCGCTGCCAAACATTGCCGCGCAAGTGGCCAATGGCGGCAGGCGGCAACGTGTTGCGAGCGCTTCATGCGGGTTGTCGCGGGATCTGCGCGCGCAGTTCCGAGACGCGCGCCTCCAGCACCTCAATGCGTTCCAGCAGCATGAATGCCAATGCCATGGCGTGAGTGTCGAGTTCCAGTTCGTCACGCAGCCTGCAGGCCTTGCGTACCCGCAGCATGCAATCGGTGGAGAACGCCCACTGTGATTCCTCCTGATTGGCAGGCGTGAGCACGCCGTAGTCCACCAGCTCATGCAACTCGACCTTAGTCAGGCCGGAGAGCGCCGCCAGCTCGTTGAGCGACACGGTCTGCCATTGCAAAAGCCAGGCGCGCTCGCGATAGTTGGGCCGCATGGTCAAGCTCCGGTTGGCATCTGTTGGAGAAACTGGCAATCACCCAGGCACCAAGCCGTTGCCTCGATGGCAGGATGATCCGGCCCAGGCGCCGCAGCAATCCGTTCGTTGCCGCACATAGCGTGACAATTCGCCTTCTGTGTGCGCCAGCGTACGGAGAGCAACCCGCGCTGCGCGGTACTAATGATGCCGCGGCGCTCGACATCGCCTGCCCAATCCGACAACAACCAGGAGCCACACGACATGAAATCGCTTTTCATCACCGGCATTGCGCTGATCGCCATCGGCGCGGCGGTCCTGGGCTATGACCATTACAGCTACACGACACGCGAAAAAGTACTGCAGATCGGCCCGATCACCGCCACCGCGGAGCGCACGCACACCGTTTCCTTCCCGCCGATTCTCGGCTGGCTCTTGGTCGGCGGCGGCGCCTGTGTGATCGCGTTCGCGGCCCTGTCCAACAAACGCTAGGAAAGGTACTCACAGCCATGAACATGCACCTGGCGATCACCCCGCTGATTTCACTTCTGGCCGGCATCCTGATTCTTGTGGTGCCGCGCCTGCTCAATACCATTGTCGCGATCTACCTGATCGTGATCGGCCTGATCGGCCTGTTCGGCGTCGGCGGTTTTCGATTCTGAGGCGGCGCCGGGCGCAGCGGGCGGCGCCAAGCCGCGTGACGCCGGCCGCGAATTGAAACCGCGTGACCGGCCATTGCGTCGGTGCACGAAAGACTGACTGGATCGGCCCGCGACATGAGGGCCGCGGCGGCCGACAGATGGCAGAGTCGGCAGAAGCGCTTAGGCCAGCGCGGGGAACAAGTACTGCGTTCAGTCTTTCTCTGGAGATTGTCGTTCGCAAGGTGACCCACCGGGCACGTATCGCCGCATATTTTTCGCGACATGACTTGGCGCAGGGATTCGACCATCCAGCCCGACCATGTGTGTTGGCGTACGGACTCTGAACGGGAATAGCGGCTAAATGGTGTGTGTGGCGACCGATACCACATACACACTTACCTGTTGGACATTCCAAATGAAACTGCTTGTCAAGCATCGCTATTCCTACATCAATGCCGAGACTGGCCAACGTGTCGAGACTCGATTTCACATGACCGCCGAAGCCGCCATCGCATCCAAAATGCTCAAGGCTGCATTGATTCCCGAGACTCGCGAGGAGCATTTCGTTTCGGATGAGCCGGATGGGAATCGGCTTGCAAGACCCTTTTCGTCAGCGGAAAATCGCTGATTGCCGTACGCCGGTGCCTCATGCATGGGTTTCGCTTCTTCCAGACATGCTTGGGCATTGATCCAGTCATATGAATCAAATCGCCGACACTTTTGGCGCCCCCAACAGCACCTTGATGAAGGCAAGCCGGGATGCGTGACCAAGTCAGCCACCGATTGAATTGAAATCTGTACAAACCAGGAATGGAGCTCCGCTATGAGCAATTTCACATTAAAAACAAAATTCGCATCGGTGCTGGTCATTGGTGCACTATTTTCGGCAAGCCCGGTGATGGCCGACAAACCGGCCTGGGCTGGTTCCGGCAAGGGTGGCAAGAACGCGAACTCCGACCAGGGTAGCGGGCAACGCGACGACGATGGCAGATCGCGGCGCGACAAAGATGGAGCCTCGTCCGGGAAGCGCGATCACTTTGACGCACAGCATCGCATCTATGTGCGCGACTACTACGCCAGGCAAAGCAGTGGCGGGCGCTGTCCGCCGGGGCTGGCGAAGAAAAACAATGGCTGCATGCCTCCGGGCCAGGCGAAGAAATGGCAGCTTGGACACCCATTGCCGCGCGATGTTGTCTACTACGAAGTACCGCGATCCCTGGTGATCCAGATCGGCATCCCGCCGCAAGGCTACCGCTATGTGCGCGTGGCCACCGATATCCTGATGATCGCGATCGGCACCGGGATGATTATCGATGCGATCGAGGATCTGGGCAGATGACGATGCGGGAGTGTCGATTCCGCCCGTGTGTCGCGCGCTCCCGGGCTTTTAGCGGAATCTTCCGCGGATTCGACAGGCGCGGCCCGGGGTTCACGGGAATTGCTCGCCTCCCGATTCCAAAAATCCGTCGACTGTCTTAACGCGGCGTACCCTGTGCCGCACTGTCCGTGTGGATCTCCCACACGGCGATGAACATGGCTGCGATCACCGGCCCCAGCACAAAGCCGTTGATGCCGAATACCGCCATGCCGCCCAGCGTGGTGATCATCACCACATAGTCGGGCATGCGGGTGTCCTTGCCGACCAAGACCGGTCGCAACAGGTTGTCGATCAAGCCGATCACCAGCACGCCCCAGGCTACCAGCGCGATGGCCTGCCAGAGCGCGCCGGTGGCCAGCAAATACAGTGCCACCGGCAGCCATACCAGGCTGGCGCCGACCGCCGGCACCAGCGACAAAAACGCCATCAGCAGCGCCCACAGCAAGGCGCCGGTGACGTCGAGGAACCAGAACGCCAGCCCGCCCAGCGCGCCCTGGATCGCCGCCACCAGCAGATTGCCCTTGACCGTGGCGCGTATCACGGTGGTGAATTTGTCGACCAGATCCTGCTTTTGCGCGGGCGCCAGCGGAATCGCCCGGCGCACGGCGCGCGCCACCGCTTCGCCATCGAGTATCAGGAAGAACGCCAGGTACAGGGTGATGAAGAGGCCAACAATGAACTCGAACGTGTTCTGGCCGATCGCCAGCGCCTGCGCTGCGATCAGCTTGCTGGCCTGCGACAGCGCCTCCGCCAGCCGGCGCTGCAGGGTGTCGAAGTCGGCCAGTCCGAAACGATCCAGCAGCGCGCTTACCCACTGCGGCAACGCATCGAACAGGCCGTGAAAGTACTGCGCAACGTGCATGTCGCCGGACTGCAGCCGCTGATACACCAGTGCCGCTTCGCGCGCCAGCGCGGCCGTCACCAGCACCAGCGGCAGTATCACGATGATCAACACGAACAGGAGCGTCGCCAGCGCGGCGCTGCGGCGGCGGCCATTGAGCCATGGCAGCAAACGGCGATGCAGGGGCGCGAACAGCAAGGCGATGATCGCGCCCCACATGATGCTGCCGTAGAACGGCAGCAGGATCCAGCCGAGCGCCGCGCCGACCAGTATCAGCAGTACCAGCACCCGGTTTTCCGCGGATGCCGACGCAGTGTGATCGGGAGCCGGCACCGCAAGCTCTCAGGGCCGGCCGCGCCAGGCACTGGCCGGCGCCGCCGCCGCGCGCGTCGGCGCGAACCCTCGCTGCCGGCGCATTCAGTGCGGTAGACGCGTTGGCTGATCGTTCGGCACCCGAATGATGAGCTTGCCGAAGTTCTCGCCCTGCAGCATGCCGATGAAAGCCATCGGCGCGTATTCGAGACCGTCGACCACCTGTTCGCGGAACTTGATCTTGCCGGCGGCAAGCCAGGCGCTCATGGCCTCCTGGAATTCGCCGAAGCGCGCACCGTAGTCGTCGAAAATGATGAAGCCCTGCATCTTGATGCGTTTGGCCAAAAGAGTGCGCGTGAGCAGCCCCAGACGGTCGGGACCCGGCGCCGGCCCGACATCGTTGTAATGCCCGATCAGGCCGCACAGCGGCACCCGCGCGCCGATGTTCAGGAGCGGCAGCACGGCGTCGAACACGGCGCCACCGACATTCTCGAAATACACATCGATGCCCTGCGGGCAGGCGGCCGCCAGGCGCCCCGGCAGATCGGCGGTACGGCGGTCGATGCAGGCGTCGAAGCCCAGTTCGCTTGTCACATAGCGGCACTTGTCGTCGCCCCCGGCGATGCCGACCACGCGGCATCCTTCGAGCCGCGCGATCTGGCCCACCACCGCGCCCACCGCACCGCTGGCCGCCGCCACCACCACGGTTTCACCGGCCTTGGGCCTGCCGATGTCGAGTAGGCCCATGTAGGCGGTGAAGGCCGGCATGCCGAGCGCGCCCAACGCTTGCGACGGGTGTGTCATGGCGGCATCGAGTTTGGTAAGCCCGGTGCCATCGGACAGCGCATAGTGCTGCCAGCCGCTGTAGCCAAGCACCAGCTCGCCTAAGGCGAAGCCCGCGTGTGCGCTGGCCTCGACGCGCGAAACCGTGGCGCCCACCATCAC
>JAYTDE010000781.1:0-1612 GCA_043736195.1 Burkholderiales bacterium
AGTGCTGCGTTCGAACGGCGCCGGATCGAACTCGGCCACGCTTGCATACACCGGGAAGTCGGCGCGCTCGATATTGCCCAGCACCTGCATCGCCGGATAGCGCGACGCGTCGTCGCCGAAATATGCTTGGGCGTTGGGGCTGACCTTGCCCGCCTCCACTGCATACAGGCCGGACATCAGGATCACACCCGCCAGGCCCGGGCCCGCAACCGGCTGCAGGTCGCCTCGAAAGGCATAGGTCGCGACATGGGTGGCGCCGGCCGACTGCCCCATCGCGAATATCCGCTGCGGGTCGCCGCCATAGGTACCGATGTTCTCGCGCGCCCAGGCAAGCGCGGCACCGACATCGCGTGCGGCTTCGGGCCACTTCGCAGTGGGGGCCAGGCGATAGGTGGCGTTGATGCCGATCACCCCATTGCATGCGAAGGTGTCAGCGACGTTGCCATGGATCAGGCGGCCGGCCGCATTCTTTTCACCCCCGACGAAACCTCCGCCGTGGAAAAACATCACCACCGGCAAGGGCGTGTGCGAGCGAAGCGCCGGCAGATGCAGGTCGAGCCGATGGCGCGGGTCCGGGCCGTAGGCCAAGTCAGGGTGGAACTCGACCGCGGGGCGCGGCAAGCGCCGGTGCAAGGCGAGATAAAGATCGCGCGTCGCGTCAATGATCGAAGGGTCGAAGGCACGGCCCTTGGATTTGATCCAGGCGGCGATATCCGGTGGCACACCGCGCACCGCGCGCGCCGGATCTATGGGGGCTTGATTCATCGACTCGCTCCTGGTTTCCCTGTGGACAGGTAATGCCGACTCTTCACATTCTGATCCCGCTGGCTTCGACCACCGGGCGCCATTTCTCGATCTCGGCACGAATGTAGGCGGTGGCCGCCGCCGGCCCCGAATCGGTGGTCGGATCGATCGCCAGCGCGGCCAGTTGCTGGTGCAGCGAGGTGTCGCCCATTACCTTGGCGGTGGCGGCGGCCAGGGTGGCAAGCACCGCCGGCGGCAGCTTGGCCGGCGCGGTCACCACGTTCCACAACACGGATTCGAAACCGCGCGAGCCTAAGGCTTCGTCCACGGTAGGCACATCGGGCACCAGTGGCGAGCGCTTGGCACCCGCCAGCGCGACAATCTTGAGCTTGCCGGCCTTGTGATGCGCAATCAGGGGCCCAAGTGTGTCGACCGTCATGCTGATATGGTTGCCGAGCAAGGCCTGCAGCGACTGCGCGCTGCCCTTGAAGGGAATGTGCTGGATATCGAACTTGCCGACATCGCTCTTCATGCGTTCTGTGGCCAGGTGCAGAGTGGTGCCTTCACCCGGCGAGCCATACTGCAACTTGCCCGGGTTGGCGCGTGCCGCATCGACTAAGGCCTTGAGCGTTTGCGCTGCCTCGGGGCCGACAGCAAAGGCGGCGGGCGCGCCGCCGACGATCGCCACGTGTGTGAAGTCGCGCAGCGCGTCGTATTGCGGATCCTTGGCGATCACGTTGTACAGGCCGTGCGTGGTGGCGGTGCCGAACAGCAGCGAGTAGCCGTCCGGCGCCGCGTTCTTCACGTCGACCGAACCGATGGCGCCGCTGGCGCCACTCTTGTTCTCCACCACCACGGTCTGCCCCAG
>JAYTDE010000782.1:0-1689 GCA_043736195.1 Burkholderiales bacterium
CGTTCACGGATTCCCGTCATCGCCAATTTCGCGCCGCTAAGGGATGGGTGGGGAGAAATTAGCGGGGTCGTCTGTTGCTTTTACGACATATCCGAGCGCAAACAGGCCGAGTTAATGCTGCGCAAGGCTATCGACGCCGCCGAGAAAGCCGACCGCGCGAAATCGGAATTCCTGTCCAGCATGAGCCATGAATTGCGCACGCCGCTCAATGCGATTCTGGGTTTCGCCCAGCTCATGGAATCCGGCATTCCAGCGCCGACAGCCACGCAACAGCGCAACCTTGAGCAGATCCTAAAAGGCGGTTGGTACCTGCTGACGCTGATCAACGAAATCCTCGATCTCGCGCTGATCGAAGCAGGTAAAGTGACCCTAGTGACGGAACCGACCTTGCTCGCCGACGTCATGCTCGACTGCCGGGCCATGATCGACCCGCAGGCTCAGCAGCGCGGCATCCGCCTGATATTTCCACGCTTCGAAAAGCCCTGGGTGGTCGAGACCGATCCGATCAGACTCAAACAGATTCTGATCAACCTGCTCTCTAACGCCATCAAGTACAACGCGCCCGGCGGTACGGTGACCGTCGAGTGCAGCCAGCGTCCGCCGCATGCGCTGCGGATCAGCGTGCGCGATACCGGCGCGGGGCTGGCACCCGCACAACTTGCGCAGCTTTTTCAGCCATTCAATCGTCTGGGCCAAGAGGCCAGTGCGCAGGAAGGCACGGGCATCGGCCTGGTGGTAGCGAAGCGGCTGATCGAACTGATGGGCGGCACCATAGGCGTGGATAGCGCCGTCGGGGTGGGCACCGTGTTCTGGATCGAGTTGAGACTCGCCGCTGCACCACCGCTTGCGCTCGCAAAAATCGAAACGGCGGGACCGGCGCGCGCGTTGACCGGCGCGCCAGTGCGCACCGTGCTCCACGTCGAAGACAATCCCGCCAATCTGGAACTGGTCGAGCAACTCCTCGCGCGCCGCACCGACCTGCGCCTAATGAATGTGGCGAATGCTAATCTCGGCATCGAGTTTGCGCGCGCCTATCAGCCGGCGGTGATTCTGATGGACATCAATCTGGTCGGTATCAGTGGCATCGCAGCCTTGAAAATCCTGCGCGCAGACACGTCTACGGCACATATCCCCATTATCGCCGTGAGCGCCAATGCGATGCCTGGCGATATCGTGCAAGGCCTCAAGGCCGGCTTCTTCAACTATCTCACCAAACCGATCAAGTTCGACACGTTCCTTGCGGCGCTGGACGAGGCGCTGGCATTTTCGCCAACGGTAGCAGCCGCTGCTAACCAGCCGGGTGTTGACATAAACCTTAAGAATCTCGGCCCGTGATCGCAGACAACATCCTGTGATGCGCAAAAACTCGATCACGCAGATTGCAGGTTGTACTCATGATGCAAGCCACCGAGCACAGGCATTACGGCCACGCTATATGCGGCGTCTATGCGATGTCGATATCCGGCATCTGATGCGGGCACGAGATTTCGCGGTGGGCCGGGCACACCAGGGCCCAAGGACATATGCGGACGGCCGCGATTGTAATGATCAGACCACGAACGCAATATTGTTCGCAGGTGAGGCTCTGAGAGTGGGATCAGCCAGTCCAGGCATTCGCGCCGGATCGTGCCGATCAATCGCTCACAAAGTGCGTTAGCTTTTGGACTGTGCGGAGGCGATTTCAAGATC
>JAYTDE010000783.1:0-2947 GCA_043736195.1 Burkholderiales bacterium
GGCTCGAAGCCAATCGCAGCCATGCCTGAGGCGGCGACACCGCAGGCCGCTGCAGGCACCCGTAAATCTCACCCGGCTGCCAATCCTGCCATGTGGCCGCCCGTGAAAGCCTGCGCATACGCCGCCTTGGCTGCCGCGATCGGATTGGCGTCGGCACCCGCCAGCGCGCAACGCATCGGCATCACGCCGGAGCCGCTGATCATTTTCGACGACGCTACCATGCCGGGCAGGGAATTCCGGGTGCTGCGCACCACCTACGCCCCCGGGGGGCAAAACGGCAAGCACTACCATCCTTCCCATGTCGTTTTCTATGTGCTCGAGGGCGCCGGAATCTGGCAGGAGGAAGGCAAGGCGCCGGTGACTCTGGTACCCGGCGGGTCCTTGCACGTGCGTCCCGGCACGGTGCATGCGCACCGCAATGCCAGCATCACCGAGAAATTGGTGTTCCTCGAATTCGTGATCGTCGAGAAAGGTCAGCGCAGCACGGTGCCGACACCCTGAGCAACGCGCATCTCCCGGAGGTGTTAAAAAGGCGCTGCAGCGCGCCCAGCAACCGGGCGGAGCGCGCGACATGCACCTTACGCGGGAGACGAGCAATGAGCAGGATTGGATTCATCGGCCTGGGACGCATGGGCCGTCCGATGGCCATCAACATGGTGAAGAAGGGTTTCGACCTGGTGGTGCTGGATATCAACCCGGAGGCCGTGGCCGCGCTGGTCGCGGTGGGCGCCAGGGCCGGCACCAGCGTGGCCGATGTCGCACGCCAAAGCGAGATCATCGTCACGATGCTGCCGTCCTCGGTTGAAGTCGAGCAGGTGGCCCTGGGCGCCGACGGCATTTTCGCCAATGCCAGGAAGGGCGCCGTGCTGATGGACATGAGCACCATCGACCCGCTCGCCACCGACCGTCTCGCCGCGGCGGCGCTGAAGCATGGCCTGACCATGGTTGATGCGCCCGTCGGACGCCTGGCCGAACACGCCGATCGCGCCGAGTCGCTTTTCATGGTGGGCGCCAGCGATGCCGATTTTGCGCGCGTCAAACCGCTGTGCGAGGCCATGGGCAACGCCATCTACCACTGCGGTCCGGTGGGCAGCGGCGGACGCACCAAGCTTGTCAACAACTATGTCGCCATCACGTTAACGCAGGTGAATGCCGAGGCGCTGGCCTTGTCGCAGCGCTTCGGTCTCAATCTGGTCAAGACCATGGAGGTGCTGCTAGGCACCTCGGCCAGCAACGGGCAACTGCGCATGAACCTGCCCAACAAGGTGTTGGCCGGCGACGTAACGCCCGGTTTCACCGTCGACCTGGCGCACAAGGATTTGTCGCTGGTGGTGTCCGCGGCCCATGCGGCGAAGGTACCGATGCCGGTGGCGGCCGCCGTGCACGAATCGTTCAGCTTAGCGCGCGCGGCAGGTCATGGCGCAATCGATTTTTCAGGCATGACCGACGTGCTGTGCGGGCTTGCAAACATCGAGAAACCGCGCCTGCCCAAGAGCTGGAAGCCGGCGTAAGATTTGGCTCTACGACGCGCTTTGCGCCAGACTTCCACATCCCCACAGGAGCTTCGAGATGTCCGCCTCCGCATTCGCAGAAACCGCCCTCCCGGTGCGCGCCGATCTGCCCGAATCCCATGAGCGCGCCTGGCAGGCGCTCGCCGCAGCGGGCACCTGGCTCGACGGGCAGCGACGTCTCGCCGTAGCCGCCGAGATCCGCCACGCCTACGGCTGCGCGCATTGCACCCGTATCAAGGCAGCGCTATCGCCGAACGGCGTCGCAGGCGCGCATGACAGCCTGGGCGAGTTGAGCCATGCGGAAGTCGAATTGATCCATCGCACCGTGAATGATCCCGGGCGCCTGTCGGAGGCCTGGACGCAATCGATACTGGCGCTACGCATGAGTGAAGGCGAGTATGTCGAGATCGCCGGCATCATCGCGATGGTGATGATGATGGACACCTTTACCCGTGCACTGGGCCTGCCCGACCGCCCCCTGCCCAAAGCCGTGGCCGGAGCTCCAACACGCTACCGTCCACCTGGCGCCCGCAAGGATGCTGCCTGGCTGCCGATCGTCGAGCCGCCGGACGTAATCGAGGCCGACGGCCCGATGTACCCCAGCCCCAAGGCCGGCTATATCTATCGCGCCCTGTCGTCAGTGCCGCAAACGATGCGTGACTACTGGGCGCTGGCAAACTGCCACTACCTGCCGGGCGCGGCGATCTACCGCTTCGACCTGCCGACCATGCGCGCCATCAGCCGGCCGCAGACCGAGCTCCTCGCATCCCGCGTGTCGGCGCTGCACCAGTGTCTCTACTGAACGGCGGCACACGCCTACATGCTCCGTGAGAGCATGCAATCGGAAGGTAAGCAGGTGGCGTTGGCTGGTGTGACCAGCGGGTTCGAAGATGGTGTGGATGTCGCGCATGCGGCTGAACTGCTCGAATTCACCGAGGCGGTGGTGCTGCGCGATGCGTCACGCCTGGCGGCCGCACGTGCGGCCCTGCTGCCTTTGATCGGTGGGGCGGGGCTGGTCGACGCCGCCGCGACGGTGGCGGCGTTCCACGGCTTCGTGCGCGTGGCCGACGCCATCGGCATTCCGCATTTCACGTCGCCCGCAGGTGGCGAACTTTCAGGTTTACGCGCAGAAGCCGGGGTCGATACGTTCTACCGAATGCAGGGCGCTGCGCACTGAGCAGATCGCGCGCCGAGCCTCAACTGCCGGCGCCCTAATCGAGCTTGAGTCCGATGTGGCGAATCACCTTGCCCCAGCGGTCCGACTGGTCGCGCACCGCGCGCGCGAAGTCATCAGGCGAGCCGCCGGCGGGCTCGTTGCCGCCGCTACGGATCAGCTCACTCACCTTCTGCAGGGCGAGGATTTTCTGCAACTCGGCGTTCAGCCGCACGGTGATGGCCGGCGGCAGATTGCCGGGTCCGAAAAAGCCGATCCAGCT
>JAYTDE010000784.1:0-1788 GCA_043736195.1 Burkholderiales bacterium
GACGGCAAACCGGTGTTTGCCACTTATGCCCAACTGCAACACCGGGTGAACCGCATCGCCCGCGTGCTGGTTGAGGATCTCGGCCTTTTGCCCGGCAACCGGGTACTGCTGCGCGGCCCGAACAATCCGATGATGGCGGCCTGCTGGCTGGCGGTGGTCAAGGCAGGCCTGATCGCGGTAGGCACCATGCCGCTTTTGCGGGCCCGCGAGTTGAAGCAGATCATCGACCATGCCACCCCGCGAGTGGCCCTGTGCGATGCGGCCCTGTGGCAGGAAATGGCGATCTGCACCAACCCCAATGGCGAGCACTACGGCGCGTCGCTGGAACGTATCTGCTACTTCAACGACGGCGAAAACGGCTCGCTGGAAGACATGCTCGGCGGCAAACCCGGTGATTTTCCGGCGGTCGATACCGCGGCCGACGATGTGGCCCTGATCGCCTTTACTTCCGGCACCACCGGCGTGCCCAAGGGCACCATGCATTTCCATCGCGACGTGCTGGCCATGTGCGATTGCTTCCCGCAATCGATCCTCAAGGTGCGGCCGAACGATGTTTTCTGCGGCACGCCGCCGCTGGCCTTCACCTTCGGCTTGGGCGGCATGCTGGCATTTCCATTGCGCTACGGGGCCTCAACGGTGTTGGCCGAAAAAGCCACGCCGGAGACCCTACTCAAAACCATTGCCGATTTTCGCGCCACCGTCTGCTTCACCGCGCCAACCTTCTACCGGCAGATGGCCGGATTGGCCGCCAACCACGATCTTTCCTCACTCAAGAAGTGCGTGTCGGCGGGTGAGGCGCTGCCCGACGCGACGCGCCAGTTGTTCAAGGAGGCTACCGGCATCGAACTGATAGACGGCATCGGCTCGACCGAGATGATCCACATTTTCATTTCGCACACCCCCGAGGCGGTGCGCCGTGGCGCGACCGGCAAGGCGATTCCGGGTTATCGGGCGCAAGTGCAAGACGACGCCGGTCGCGTGTGCCCGCCGGGCGTGGTCGGCCAACTGGCAGTCAAGGGCCCGACCGGCTGCCGCTACCTGTCCGACCCGCGCCAGAAGGACTACGTGAAGAACGGCTGGAACATCACCGGCGACGCCTATTCGATGGATGCCGACGGCTATTTCTTCTACCAGTCGCGCACCGACGACATGATCGTCACCGCGGGCTACAACGTGGCCGGTCCTGAAGTGGAGTCATGCCTGTTGGCGCATCCAGCGGTGGCCGAGTGTGGCGTGGTCGGCGCGCCGGACGCCGAGCGCGGGCAGGTCGTCAAGGCCTATGTGGTGCTCAAACCGAAGCACAAGGGTGACAGCGCGATGGGAAAAGCGCTGCAGGATTACGTGAAGGCCGCGATCGCTCCCTACAAGTACCCGCGCGCGATCGAGTTCGTGGCCGAGTTGCCGCGCACCGAAACCGGCAAGTTGCAACGCTTCAAATTGCGGCAGACCGCGGCAGCGGCGAGCAACAAATAGGCAGGGTCAGCCAGGCAAGACCGGCGAGGTAATCGCACCAAGCAAAGCAAGGCCAGAGAACGCAAGGGCAGGCAAAGCAAGGCAAGAAAAAGCAAGGGCAGGCAAAGCCTGCCCAAGCGCCCGCGCCGGATGAGGGGCGCCATGCGCCCTTCGATCCGGCGCACGTATTACGTCATGCGATGCATGTCGTAATACGCTTATTTGCCCAGCGCCCCAAACACCTTCTTAACGATATCGGTGCCCTTGCCGATCGGATCGGCGCGAATCGCCTTCTCTTCATCGGCCATCATGAGGAACAGGCCATCGAGCGCCTTC
>JAYTDE010000785.1:0-4320 GCA_043736195.1 Burkholderiales bacterium
GAAGGGCAGCGACGCCTTGCGCAAGGAAATCGCCTTGATCGCGGTGCGTGCGATGCGTGCCGGTGGACTGCGGCTGAAGTTGCTGTACCTGCGTTACGCTCCGGTGCCGGCAGATATCTGGCAAGGCCTGGCGCGCGCTTATCGCCTGGCGGAGTCGCGCGGTGTTCAGCACACGCGGCTTGGCGTCTATGCCGGCATCCCCGGCGAGTCCTCGCCCGAGGAAGAGCTCCTGCGCGCGCTGTTGCTGGCAGCATCGGCACCCGATGCTCTCACGCCGCCACGGCTGGAAATCGCCGAGCGCCTGATAGCCGGCATGGCGTCCAGGTTTCGCGTGACTTTGCAGCCCAATCCGGACTCAACGTACTGGTTCGATCTGGCCAATCCGCGCCAACCGCTGCGCTTGGCTTCGCCGCCGGCGAACCTGACCCCGGGTTTGCGGTTTTTCGCCACCGTCGCCGGACATGCCGACGTGCAAGGCCTGTTGGCCAAGCTGGAGCGAGCCAATGAGTTGCCGCGCGGCGTTGACCTCGGTGCCAACGCCGATCCGCTGGTGGTGGGGGAGGTGCTGCAGCATCTGCAGGTGAACTGGGCGCCGCAGCCGCCGGTCCGGCGCAGCGAACGACGCCGTCTGCAAGGGCGGATTTCGGTGGCGCACGGACTCGAGAGCATTGTCGGATTGCTGCGTCCGTCGGAAATCGACCTGGATTTCGACATGCCGCTCGAATTTGAAACCTGGACGGTCGACAACATGAGCAGCGGTGGCTTCGGTGCCACCGTGCCACACGTCAGCGGCGATTGGTTGCGCATTGGTGCATTGCTGGCGATAAGACCGCTGGTCGACGGTGCCAGCTGGGAGGTGGCGATCGTGCGCCGCTTTTCGCGCGACGAAAGCGCGCCGCCCGGCCAGGCGAATGCAGGCATGCAGGTGCTGTCACGTCAGCCTGTGCATGGGGTATTTACAACCAACATCGGCCGCTGGGCGCATGGTGTGGCGACGGTGGACGGGGTTGTGGTGCCCGAAGCAGGTGAGGCCGGCGCGGTGCTGGTGGCGCTGCCGCATGGCCTGTACCTGCCGGGCGAGCAGCTATTGGCGATGATCGCCGAGCGGCGTCATCTGCTGTTCCCGATCGGACTGGTGGAGCGCGGTCAGGATTACGATCTGATCAAGTTCCGCGCCATGGTCCAGGAAGGCTGAGGCGCAGCACGTATTCGGGCCGCTGCGCGTCCATCGGGGTGTATCAAGCGAAGGGGACGGCGAGGCCGCTGCCGAACGCCCACGCGCGTTGCGCAAATCCCCCGAAAGGTCAGGGGCGCGCCGGGTGCAGGGCGTGCTTGCGGAACAGCCGCGCCATGAAGCGCCAGAGTCTGGCGATCAGCCAGATTGAAAGCACCAGCACCAGCGCCAATGCCGGCAGAAACAGCAGCGGATGCGTGAAAGCCAGCCACATGGCGCCGGCCACCGTGATTTCCTCGCCAAAAGAAGCGGTCCAGTTGGAAAAGGGCTCCGGCGAGGTGTTGATCAGGGCACGGGCCCCGGCCTTGGCGAAATGCGCGGTGCCGGCGAGAGTCCCGCCGGCCAGCCCGGCGGCGAAAACCAGGGCCGGGTCGGCGCTGATACCCAGACTTGCCGCAGCCAGCAGCGCACCGGCGGGGACGCGAATGAAGGTATGCAGGGCATCCCACACCGAATCAAAGCCGGGAATCTTGTCGGCGAAGAACTCTACAAAAAAGAGGACGCCAGCCACGCCGATGACCAGCGGATTGGTCAGCATGTCGAGGTGGCCTGGCAGGCCAACCACACCGAGGCGCGCCAGCAAGCCGGCGAAGAACACCACGCCATACAAGCGTAAGCCACTGGCCCAGGCGAGCCCGGATCCGACAGCAAGTGTCTGAATGGTATCCATGCTGAATCGATTATATGCCGCTATACGCGGAAAGCAATCTGCTGTTTGTTGCCTGCGCCGCGAGCGGGCGCATGCGGGCCCGTGCGTCCGCAGCCCGTGCTGCCGCGAAGGCGCAGGCGCGACGCGCCATGGTGGCGGCCATGGCGCGCCTGGTGGCGACACACTGAAGCGTCGGCTCGACCATGGCGTGGGATAATTTGACGATGCGAACACTCATGCTTTCCCTGCGCATGCTGGCACGCGACGCGCGAGCCGGTGAGTTGCGCCTGCTGCTGACCGCATTGGTGATCGCGGTTGCCAGTGTGACCTCGGTGGGATTTTTCGTCGACCGCATCAGCCGGGCGCTGACCCAGGAATCGCACCAGTTGATCGGTGCCGATTTCGTTGTCAGCGGTGATCGTCCGCTGCCTGCCGAATTCGCCGACGAGGCACGGCGCCGCGGCCTGGCGGTGACGCAGGTGGTCGGATTTCCCAGTATGGCGAGTCTGGGTGAGAAGTCGCATCTGGCCGGATTCAAGGCTGTTGGTCCCGGCTATCCCCTGCGCGGCAGCCTGCGGGTGGCACCGGACCGCAACCGCCCCGATGCCCGCACGCGCGAGGTTCCGGCGCGTGGCACGGTCTGGCTTGATGAACAACTGACCGGAAGTCTGGGGGCGCGCCCGGGCGACATCGTAAGCGTGGGTGACCTGAAGTTGCGCTTCGAGCAGGTGCTGACGCTGGAACCGGATCGCGGCGCGAGTTTCTTTTCGATCGCCCCGCGCCTGTTGCTGAACCTGGCCGACCTCGAGGCAACCGCACTGGTGCAGAGCGGATCGCGTGTGACGTACCGGCTTCTGGTCGGCGGCGACGAAGCGGCCGTGGCCGGCTACGCCGCCTGGCAGCGCGCCAGGATCGGGCGCGGCCAGTGGATCGAGGAGATTTCCAACGCGCGACCCGAATTGCGCGCCACGGTCGACCGGGCGCAACAGTTTCTTGGCCTGGTGGCACTGCTGGCGGTGATTCTCGCGGCGGTTTCGATCGCGCTGGCGGCACGCCGTTTCATGCAGCGGCACCTCGATGGATGCGCTGTATTGCGCGCCATGGGCGCCTCGCAGCGCACCCTGTTCGGCATGTTCCTGTGCGAGTTCGTGATGCTCGGACTGCTGGGCTCGGCGCTGGGGTCGCTGCTCGGATATGCGGTGCACGCGGTGCTGGCGCAGATGCTTGGTTATCTGGTGGCCGCGCAGCTGCCGGCGGCGACCTGGTTGCCGGCGCTGCAGGGCTTCGCCACCGGCACTTTGCTGTTGCTGGGGTTTGCGTTACCGCCATTGATTCAACTGGCGGGTGTGCCGCCGATCCGGGTGATCCGCCGCGAGATCGGCGAGCCGCGACCGGCGACGCTTTTGGCCTACGCCCTGGGCGGTGGCGTGCTCGTGCTGATGGTGCTGTGGCAGGCGCGTGATCTCAAGCTGGGGGCGATCGCCGCAGGCGGGTTTGCCATCGCCATGGCTGCCAGCGCTGCGCTCACCTACGGCGCGCTGCGCCTGCTGGCGCGCCTGCGCGGGGAAGGTGGATTTTCGTGGCGCTATGGGGTGGCGGCGATGCGCCGCCGCAGCCTGGCGACGGTCACCCAGGTGGTTGCCTTGAGCCTGGGTCTGGCAGCTTTGCTGATGTTGACAGTCACGCGGGGCGATCTTGTTACGCAATGGCAGGGGCGGGTGCCGCCGGAGGCGCCGAACCGCTTTGTGATCAACCTGCAACCCGAGCAGCGCCCGGCCTTTGACGCAGCTTTCAGCGCGGCCGGCATGGCGCACCCCGAGGCTTACCCGATGATCCGCGGGCGCCTGCTGGCGCTCAATGGCATTGCGATCGGCGCGCAATCGTTCAACGACGATCGCGCAAGGCGCCTGGTCGACCGCGAATTCAATCTCTCGTACATGCGCGATTTGCCCGGTCACAACCAGGTGAGCGCCGGGCGCTGGTTCAATGACGCCGATCTCAAGTCCGGCGCCCTGTCGGTCGAAGAAGGCATCATGAAGACCCTCGGTCTGAAGCTGGGCGACCGCTTGACCTACGAAGTCGGAGGCCGTCGGTTCACCGCGCCAATCACGGGCGTTCGCAAGCTTGACTGGGATTCGATGCGCGCCAATTTTTTCGTGATCGCCACACCGGCATTGCTGGAAGGCTTCGCACAAACCTACATGAGCGCGTTTCACCTGCCGGCTACGCAGCCGGGTTTCACCGATCGGCTGGTGGCACGCATGCCCAATCTCACCATCGTCGATGTCGGCGCCCTGATTCGGCAGATAAGGAGCGTGATCGAGCAGGTGGTGGGCGCCGTGCAGTTCATTTTCCTGTTTACGCTGGCGGCCGGACTGACCGTGCTGTATGCCGCGTTGACGGCAAGTCAGGATGAACGAGTGCGCGAAACCGGCAT